>NZ_OAOP01000001.1:0-300000 GCF_900207585.1 Bacillus oleivorans
TGTCTCAGTCCCAGTGTGGCCGATCACCCTCTCAGGTCGGCTACGCATCGTCGCCTTGGTGAGCCGTTACCTCACCAACTAGCTAATGCGCCGCGGATCCATCTGTAAGTGGTAGCTAAAAGCCACCTTTCCATTTCGGTTCATGCGAACCGAAATCCTATCCGGTATTAGCCCCGGTTTCCCGGAGTTATCCCAGTCTTACAGGCAGGTTATCCACGTGTTACTCACCCGTCCGCCGCTAACCGTCGGGAGCAAGCTCCCTCAAGTCCGCTCGACTTGCATGTATTAGGCACGCCGCCAGCGTTCGTCCTGAGCCAGGATCAAACTCTCCATAAAAGTGTTTGATATAGCTCTTAAAAAAATAGAATTAACGTTGACGCTTTTCTTTGTTCAGTTTTCAAGGAACAATGAGTTACTCTTGTTGCCATGCGACGAGCTGAAAAATCACTTCTCGGAATACGCTCTGGCGCAGGAGCAAGATTTATATTATATCGCACATAATATTATGTGTCAATAATATTTTTTTGAAAATCTTCATTATGTTTAACTTGATAATCGCTCAACAGCGACTTTTATAATTTATCATCTATAGAGCCTAAAGTCAACGGTTTTATACGCTTTTTTATCTTCCATTTAATTCCTTGTTTTTCTAAACAAAAATCCTTTAATAATTTCTTTAAAGTGTTTACTCAATATAATATAAAAAAACATGTGCCTATCGACACATGTCCAAAGAATGTAATTAAGTAAAACTATATTTTAATAATATAATCAATTAAATAAGCACGATTAGTTCGCAAATCTAGGAGCTGATCTGTTTTTTCGACTTTAATAATTGGCCTTAACGGTGATTTAGAATCAACAAACATCACATCTCCAATAGATCCGTCATTTAATTTAACAGTAGAACCTAATGAGAACTTCGCTACGTTTCTTAATAAAACCTGTACGATTTCGATATCAAATTTTCCAAAACTATCTTCAGTCATAATTTCAACGGCTTTAAACGGAGACAACCCTGTGGAAATTCCCTCTCCAGTACACATTTTATGATAAAAATCAGCAACTGCTATTATCCTGGAAAATTTATGTACTCTCTTTGCAGACTCCTTTAAAGGATAACCGCTGCCATCTAATCTCTCATGGTGTTGGAGGACTGCCAATTTAACCGCATCCTTTAAAGACGGTATGTTTTTTAGCAGATTATAGCTGTAGAGCGGATGCTTACGGATCTCTTCTTCCTCCTGGATTGAAAAATTTTTTCTTTTGTTAAGTACTTTTAGATCCACTTTTGAAAGGCCGCAATCCGCCATAACGCCTGCTAGAGCTACCTGTGCAGCTTCTCCAGACGGGATGTTTTGCTTTAAAGCCAGGTATCCGCTAATCAATCCAGTTGCAACACTATGATGGTAAAGATAGTTTTCTTGCTTTGTATAACGATGGATAAGCAGCAACTCGTTTGATTCATTATAAAAGCGGATGAGTAACGGAATCATTAATTCTCTTATTTTTAAAATATTGATAGGAGATCCGGCTTGCCACTTTATAAATTCAGTTTTATAAACTTCTACAGCCTTCATGTAATCGGAATAAAAAGTAGTAAATTCAGTCTTTTTTATCGTTTCTTCATGTGACTCTATGTTAGGAAATGGATCGCCGTTTTCAAGTGTCTTTTCTATACTTACTTCCTCGATTAAAAAAGCCTGTAAAACCTCTAGGATATCATTCGTTATCACTGTTTTTTTAGTTACGAGCGGATGAACTGATTGAGAAAAAATATCCTCTTTTACGATACATCCTTCTATTAGGTCACGGCGTTTCACTTTCATACGGACACCTCTAGTATGAAAATTCTTTATTTTCATTGTAAAGTTTTATCATTATACTTTCTATACGTATCTAAAATAATCTATAAAAAAAGTTCTTTAATTTTATTAAAAAAATGAAGGCTGAACCAGGTTCGAGTGATTTCTGCTTCAGCCTCTGAAAATAATACTTTATGCTTCCTCTCCAGGATTGTCCTGAATTTCTTCATGATCTGGCTCTTCATCTTGAGCTTTTTCTTCTTCTTTTTCTACCTTTGCTACAGTTGCAACGTGATCATTTTGCTCATCCAGTCTAATTAAGCGAACACCTTGCGTATTACGGCCCATAGTTGAAATATCATCAATCGCCATACGGATAAGAACACCATTCGCTGTAATAATCATTAAATCTTCTTCTCCCGTTACAGCCTTCATGCTTACCAGTTCACCATTTTTCTCCGTAATATTGCAGGTTTTGATTCCTTTCCCTCCCCGGCCTTGAATTCGATATTCTGTTGCAGGAGTACGCTTTCCATAACCATTCCTAGTGACAATTAATATTTCTGAATCCTCTTCTAAAATCTCCATGCCTACTACTTCGTCGTCAGCGTCTAGGGTTATACCTTTAACACCCGATGCCGTACGACCCATTGAACGGACATCTGTTTCAGGAAAACGGATGAGCATTCCTTTCTTCGTACCAATAATCATTTCTTTTGTACCGTCGGTTAAACGAACAGAAATAAGTTCATCTTCTTCACGGAGTGAAACAGCAATTAATCCTGAATTACGAATATGGGCAAAAGACGATAGTGGTGAACGTTTAGAAATTCCGTGTTTTGTCGTAAAGAAAAGATACCAGTCGTCTACAAATTCCTCGACAGGAATAATAGCATTCACCCATTCATCTTTATCTACTTCAAGAAGGTTGATGATAGGCAAACCTTTTGCAGTTCGGCTATACTCAGGGATTTCATATCCCTTAGCCCGATACACTTTTCCTTTATTCGTAAAGAATAGAATGGTGTCATGAGTAGAAGTCGTTAACAAATGCTCGACAAAATCGTCTTCATTTGTTCCCATTCCCTGAACACCGCGTCCACCGCGTTTTTGTGAACGGTACGTAGATATTGGCAGACGTTTAATATAGCCATTATGAGTTAATGTAATAACGATATTTTCTCTTGGGATTAAATCCTCGTCTTCAATATTCTCAACACCGCTAATTGTAATTTCAGTACGTCTTTCATCGTTAAAGCGTTCTTTTATCTCTGTTAGCTCTTCACGAATAATTTCAAGTACTTTTTCATCATCAGCCAAGATTGCTTTTAATTCTGCGATTAATTTAACTAATTCGTTATATTCTTCTTCAATCTTGTTTCTTTCAAGTCCTGTTAAACGCTGCAGACGCATATCTAAAATAGCTTGGGCTTGTTTTTCGGATAGATTGAATTGATTCATTAATCCTTCTCGTGCTATATCAGTTGTTTCAGAAGCACGAATCAGAGCAATAATTTCATCAATATGGTCTAGTGCAATCCTTAAGCCTTCTAGAATATGAGCTCTTGCTTCTGCTTTTTTAAGGTCAAATTCTGTACGCCTGCGGATTACAACTTTTTGATGATCCAAATAGTATTTAAGGGCTTGTTTAAGATTTAATACTTTTGGCTGTCCATCCACAAGAGCCAGCATATTAATACCAAAGCTCGTTTGCAGGGCTGTATGTTTATAAAGGTTATTAAGCAATACGTTGGCATTGGCATCTTTCCGTACCTCAATAACAATCCTCATACCATCACGGTCAGACTCATCCCGTAAATCAGTAATTCCGTCAATTTTTTTATCGCGTACAAGCTCGGCTATTTTTTCAATAAGTCTAGCCTTATTTACTTGATATGGAATTTCATTCACGATAATGGTTTGCTTTCCGTTGGCTTTCTCTTCAATTTCAACTTTTGCCCGAATCGTAATAGAACCTTTCCCTGTTTCGAAGGCTTTGCGGATCCCGCTTCTCCCTAAAATGAGTCCGCCAGTCGGGAAATCTGGCCCTGGGATGTAATCCATCAGCTCTTGAATCGTGATATCTTCATCCTTACTTAAAGCTAAAACTCCATCAATCACTTCACCAAGCTGATGAGGTGGAATATTTGTTGCCATACCCACAGCAATTCCTGATGTTCCATTGACTAAAAGGTTTGGAAAACGTGCTGGAAGTACAGCAGGTTCTCTTTCAGATCCATCATAGTTATCTTGATAGTCAATCGTATCCTTATGGATATCCCGCAGTAACTCCATTGAAATTTTAGACATTCTTGCTTCTGTATACCGCATCGCTGCTGCGGAGTCACCATCGACTGAACCGAAGTTACCGTGACCATCTACTAGCATATATCGATAGTTAAAATCCTGAGCCATCCGAACCATAGTATCATAAACCGCTGAGTCTCCATGAGGATGGTACTTACCAATAACTTCCCCAACGATACGTGCAGATTTTTTAAAAGGTTTATCAGCTCTCATTCCTAAGTCATGCATCGCATATAAAATTCTGCGGTGAACAGGTTTTAAACCATCCCTTACATCCGGAAGAGCACGGGAAACAATAACACTCATCGCATAATCAAGGAAAGATGAGCGCATTTCATGACTTATATTTACTTCCATTACGTTTGAATTTGGCGTTTCAGCCATAAGGAAAAACCTCCTTAAGATCAAGCCCTAGATCAATAAATGGTTATAAAAAACTATGAAAAGCAGGATAGGGTCATATATCTATCCTGCCGTTCTAGGCGCTTTGCTTTTCTTTTTAGCCTTGACCCCAAACTGGGGCACTTCCGCTTTTCGTTTTTGTCTAGCTGCGGCGCCAAGCCCTGAGTTCTTAATCTGTCTCACTGTGGTGGCCAAAGACCGGCCATCCCTTTCTTATGTTTGTCAGGGCTGAGCGGCATCTTTTCGTTATATATCTAAATTCTTCACATAAACAGCGTTTTCTTCGATGAATTGGCGTCTTGGCTCGACACGGTCACCCATTAATATTTCAAAGGTTTCATCTGCCTCAATCGCATCCTCTAAGCTGACTTGCAGCAGGGTCCGATTCGTTGGATCCATGGTGGTTTCCCAAAGCTGTTCCGGGTTCATTTCACCAAGTCCTTTATAACGCTGAATATCAGGTTTTGTATTCTCAGGAAGCTGTGATAATAACTGATCTAGCTGACGGTCATTATAGACGTAATCAACTTTTTTGCCTATCTCTATTTTATAGAGAGGCGGCTGAGCAATATAAACGTATCCAGCTTCTATAATTTGTCTCATATAGCGATAGAAGAAGGTAAGAAGAAGCGTCCGAATATGGGCTCCATCTACGTCTGCATCAGTCATGATTACAATTTTATGATAACGCGCTTTTGTAATATCAAAATCCTCGCCGATTCCAGTTCCTAATGCCGTAATAATAGTTCTAATTTCATTATTGGAGAGAATTTTATCTAATCGCGCCTTTTCAACGTTTATAATTTTCCCTCTTAGGGGAAGAATAGCTTGAAAATGACGATCTCTTCCTTGTTTGGCAGAACCGCCAGCTGAGTCACCCTCTACGACATAGAGCTCACTGATAGATGGATCTTTAGAGGTACAGTCAGCTAATTTTCCAGGCAAACTGGATACTTCTAATGCACTTTTTCTTCTCGTTAATTCTCTCGCTTTTTTTGCAGCCAAACGGGCACGAGATGCCATTAGTCCTTTTTCGACAATTTTGCGGGCAACTGCAGGGTTTTCTAGAAGGAATTTTTCAAATCCTTCAGAAAAAACAGCATCTGTAATTGCTCTAACCTCAGAATTGCCTAATTTAGTTTTCGTTTGACCTTCGAATTGAGGATCCGGATGTTTAACAGAAACAATGGCTGTTAGTCCTTCGCGGACGTCTTCCCCTGTTAAATTATCGTCCTGATCCTTGAATAGTTTATTTTTACGGGCATAATCATTGATTACTCTCGTTAATGCTGTTTTAAAGCCAGATTCATGGGTTCCGCCTTCATACGTATGAATATTATTGGCAAATGAATAAATATTGCTTGTGAAGCCATCATTATATTGGAGGGAGACTTCAACCGATATTCCTTCTTTTTCACCCTCCATATAAATCGGTTCCTCATGAATAACTTCTCTTGTCCGGTTTAAATGTTCAACGTATGATTTGATCCCGCCTTCGTAATGGAATTCATTTCTTTTGCCGGTGCGTTTATCCTCGATGTTGATTTTTATTCCGCGATTAAGGAAGGCAAGCTCTCGAACACGAGTTAATAATGTTTCAAACTCATACTCGGTTGTTTCAGTAAATATTTCAGGGTCTGGTTTAAAGCGGGTAATTGTACCAGTTTTATCTGTTTCTCCAACCACTTTTACATCCTCAACAGGAACCCCCTGATGGTATTGCTGATAATAAATTTGTCCCTCTCTGTGAACGGTTACTTCAAGCATAGTAGATAGCGCATTTACAACGGATGCACCTACACCGTGGAGACCTCCAGATACCTTATAGCCTCCTCCGCCAAACTTTCCGCCCGCATGGAGAACAGTCATAATAACTTCTAATGCAGGTCTTCCCATTTTTTCATGGATTCCTACAGGTATACCGCGTCCATTATCGGTTACAGTAATACTGTTATCTTTTTCAATAATGACATTTATTTCTGAACAATATCCGGCTAATGCTTCATCAATACTGTTATCAACAATTTCCCATACTAGATGGTGTAAACCTTTTGCGCTTGTCGACCCAATATACATCCCAGGTCTTTTACGTACAGCTTCAAGTCCCTCTAAGACTTGTATCTGATCCGCATCATACACTTGTTCTTGGCTTGTTTTTGGTTCCATTGTCATCCTGACCACCTGCTCTTTCTATCCCAATTCGTAACGACTATAGGCTCTTAGCTCGACATCTTTTTTTCAATGTTTGGGAAGAAAAGGGGGATTGATAAATAAAATCTTTTGTCACAACAAAGGATTTTATGACCCCTTTCGATAGCCTGTGTATTTTGTCGTTGTTATTTGTAATGAATTCCTTGATAAAACCTGACGATGATACATCAATGATTGCAACGATATCATCAGTTCGAACAACCATTTCTTCTCCTACATGTAAATACATACTGCACCTCAGGATATTTGGGTTAAAGTACCAGATTCCACATACCAAATGGTCGCATCATCTAATACTTCATGATCGATCCCTTCTGTACTTGTCGTTGTAACAAAGGTTTGAACCTTGCCTTGAATCGTATTCAAGAGATGAGACTGCCGATGGTCATCTAACTCTGATAAAACATCATCCAAAAGGAGAATAGGGTATTCTCCAATTTCTTTATGGATTAATTCAATCTCAGCAAGTTTAACAGATAAGGCAGTTGTTCGTTGTTGCCCTTGAGAACCGTATGTTTGTACATTTTTATCATTCACATAAAATTCTAAATCGTCTCGATGTGGTCCTGTTAATGTTACACCGCGTTCCCATTCATTATCTCTTATTTTAGCAAATTTTTCTTGTAATCCCTCTATTATTTTCGACAATTGTTCATTTTCTGATACATGAACAGAAGGGCGATACCGAAGAGTCAATTTCTCTTTCCCGCTCGTAATTCCAGAATGAATTGGACCTGCCCAGCTCTCTAGAAGACGAATGAATTCAAAACGTTTTTGGATAATTTGGGCTGCTAATGTAACAAGCTGTTCAGTGTAAACATCCAACATCACATTATCTTTTGCTTTTGAAAGTTTTTGCATTTTTAAAAAGTGATTCCGCTGTGAAAGAGCCTTCTGATACTGACTTAGAGTGTGTAAATAAACAGGAGAAACTTGTCCAATCTCCATATCAATAAATCGCCTTCTAATTTGCGGGTTTCCTTTGACGATATTGAGATCTTCAGGGGCAAACATAACTACGTTCATATGACCCACATAACGGCTTAGTTTTGATTGCTCAATATGATTGACTTTAGCTTTTTTTCCCTTTTTTGAAATTACAAGCTTCATAGGCAGAGAAGCATGTTTTTTTTGTATACTACCTTCTATTTTAGCATATTCTTGTTCCCAACGAATCAATTCTTTATCTTGTGAAGTTCGATGAGACTTAGCCATGGCTAATACATAGATAGATTCCATGACATTAGTTTTGCCTTGCGCATTTTCGCCTTTAATCACATGGATTTTATCGTCGAAATCGACCTCAAGATGCTCGTAATTCCTATAATTATTTAAAATCAGCTTTTTAATGTACATCTTGAGTCTTCCTTCATTCTATAATTTCGAATTTGCCTACATCGGGGATCTCGATTTGATCTCCGGGCTTAAGTTTTCTTCCTCTCCGCTGCTCTATTTCTCCATTTACGTAAACTTGATATTCTTCTAAATACCATTTAGCCAAACCGCCTGAACCAATAACATCAATCATTTTTAAAAATTGGCCTAATGTTACGTATTCCGTCTCAATTTGAATTGATTGCAAAAAGAATCGCCCCTTTTCCTGTGGATAACGTATTTTCGTGTTGGACTTACTCCACGAATAGGCGTTTTTCCCTAACATTACTTTTATTAAGTAAAGGATACTTCGACTAGCAAGTTAATAGCTCCGATAAGCTTACAATCAAAATGATCCTTTTACCTCGATTGTGCCCTTTTGCAGGTATTTTATAATTTTCTGTTAAACAAAAAAGGAGCCGACCTCATTCAAAGCACCTCTAAGCACATTATTTCATGTTTACATCAGCAAACAATATAACTGTCTGTGTTTATTGGTTCTTAGAACTGATTGGGTCAGCTCAAATAATCATTAAAATGTTCGAACAGGAAGGATTAACTGGAGAATAAAATCATTATCAATCGAACGAAGAACGAACGGTCTCATAGCTCCAGTAAAACTAATTTTAATTTCAGCAGAATCAATCGCTTTTAGTGCATCCATTAAATATTTTCCGCTAAAGGATATTTTTAATTCTTCGCCTGTAATAGATTGAGTTTGGACGATTTCAACTACTCGTCCTATTTCTGGCGAATCAGAGGAAATTTCAACTGACTCATTTCCTATTGTAGAAAATTTAACAACATTATTTCTTCCTTCTCTTGCCAATAAAGAAGCACGGTCGATAGCTTGAAGGAATTCCTTCGCATTCAAAATAACGTCTGTTTTACTTTCGTTTGGAATCAGCCTGGAAGTATCCGGATAATTTCCTTCTAGCAATCTAGAAAAGAACAGTAAATTTTTTGTTTTAAATAGAATTTGGTTTTGGGTCAATACCATTTCAATTAGATCCTGGCTATCATCCAATATTTTATTTAATTCATTTAAGCTCTTTCCTGGAATTACAACACTATGGGAATGATTCAAATCACTTTCTAGCGGTGCTTTTCGCCATGCCAATCTATGACTGTCAGTTGCTACACAGGTTAATTCATTTTTTTCAATTCGCCAATGTACCCCTGTTAAGATTGGTCTCGTTTCAGAAGTTGAAACCGCAAATACAGTTTGTCGAATCATGGCTTTCAATAAATCAGTCGGCAGTTTATAAACCTCTTCTTCCTCAATTTGCGGTAACCGAGGGTATTCTTCTGCATCTAATCCATTAATAGAGAATTCTGCATTACCTGATTTAATAAAGGTTTGCAGATTATCCTTAACTTCAATCATTACTGTATCTTCTGGCAATTTACGAATAATATCGTTAAAGAATCTTGCCTGGAGAACAATGCTTCCTGTTCTTTCAATCTCAACGATAACATGTTCATCTTCTATTTTTGGGATGATCGTTTCAATTGATATATCTGAGTCGCTGCCTGTAAGTGTAACACCTTCGTCTGTAACCAGCAGTTTGACACCTGTCAGAATTGGTATGGTCGTTCTCGAAGAAACAGCCTTCATTACATCCTGTAAGCTTTCAACAAACCGATCCCTCTGAATCGTAAATTTCATAGATCTCGATCCTCCATTTTATTGGACATTGTGCCTTTTTTATTTATCCGTGCTTATTACGTTCTGCTTTACTAAAAGACTAAGCACAGAACTCCGAACTTTGATACCTGTCTAGCTCAACGCGTGCTGCCCTCGGGCGCTTTCACTTTTCTCTATCATCTCACATTTTTTTCCTTTGTGAAATTGAAATGTAAAAATGATGGGTCTATTATTTATTTTTTTTAATAAAAATACAGTAATAATAGTACTAGGCGCTGTGAATTTGTGGATAAGTTCATTTTACGAAAGGAAACACAGCCTATCCACATGTGGACAGACTGTGCATATTCTATGTCCAGTTATTCACAATACACACATCTATATTTTAAGCATTTGTTTGATTTGTTTGAGCTGCTGTTGCAATTTCGGATCGGAATCTAGCATTTTCGAGATTTTTTCATGAGCATGAATAACCGTTGTATGATCTCTTCCGCCAAATTCTTCACCAATTTTAGGTAATGAGAAATCAGTCAGCTCTCTCGACAAATACATCGCTATTTGTCTTGGAAAAGCGACAGATTGGGTCCGTTTTTTCGCTTTAAAATCTTCAAGTTTTACATTGAACTGTTCACCAACAACCCGCTGGATATCCAGGATTGTTACCACTTTTGGCTTAGAGCTTGGGATGATATCCTTTAGGGCCTCTGCAGCCAAATCTGCATTGATATCTTTATTGATTAAAGACGAATAGGCAACAACCCGTATTAACGCCCCTTCTAGCTCACGTATGTTTGAGTCAATTTGATTGGCTATATAAAGCATGACTTCATTTGGAATATCCAAACCTTCCGCTTTTGCCTTTTTTCTTAAAATTGCAATCCTAGTTTCTAAATCTGGAGGGGTAATATCAGTAATTAATCCCCATTCAAACCGTGAACGCAATCGTTCCTCTAACGTAGGAATTTCTTTAGGTGGTCGATCACTTGATATGATAATTTGCTTACTTTCCTCGTGTAGTGTGTTAAACGTATGGAAAAACTCTTCTTGTGTTGATTCTTTCCCTGCTAAAAACTGAATATCGTCAATTAACAATACATCCACATTTCGGTATTTATTTCGAAAATCAACCGCTTTGTTGTCTCGAATTGCATTAATAAATTCATTCGTGAACTTTTCAGAGGATAAATAGACAACCTTCGCTTTTGGATTATGTTCAATTACATAGTGGCCAATCGAATGCATTAAATGCGTTTTTCCTAATCCTACGCCCCCATATATAAATAAGGGATTATAAGCCTTTGCAGGAGCTTCTGCAACAGCTAGTGAAGCTGCGTGAGCAAACCGGTTACCGGATCCAATGACAAATGTATCGAACGTATATTTAGGATTCAGCATACTTTGCGGAATGTCAGCTGGCTCATCCGCAGCTTCAGCCCTTTTTGAAGGGAGAATTACATCGAAATCATCCTCTTGTTTATTCTGTGGAATGATAAATCTTACTTCAAGTCTCTCACCTATGAGATCAAAAAGGATATTCGATACGAGCTGACTGTAATGACCCTCCAGCCAATCGCGGGCAAACTCATTTGGTGCTACCACATCGAGGGTATCATCTTTTAATGCATGAGCTTTTGTCGATTTTAGCCACGTTTCGTAGCTAGGCTTACTGATCTTTTTTTTGACATTCTCCAGTACCTTATCCCACAGGTCATCTAAATTTTTCAAAAATCAAACCCTCCTTTGCCCGCAACCTTTCTCTTTTTTTTCGTTACGAGTTATGTAAAGAATTTTCTTTACAACACAAACATATATTCTAGCAATCTTTAAAGCTAGAAACGGCTTCAGAATAGAGACACCATACATTTATCTCTATCCGAAGCCCTAGAAAATCATTGAATTAAATATAAAAATGAAAGCTGAATAAAATGTGGATAAAAATATAATAAGGAAAAAAACAGACTTTTCGACAATACGCACTACATGTGGACAACTTTTATTAAGAGGTTGGGGAAAAGTATCCACACGATATCCACAGGTTGTGGATAAAAGGATTGTTCACAACGAATTATCCTCAAGTAAAACAAGATAATCATACCAAATTGTTCTTTTATTCGCAATGCATTTCTTGCATTATCCACAAGAAAAGCAATTTGTGAGTATCTTTTTTCCACATGAAGATAATTTGTGCAAAAAATGTCGGAAACCTGTGTGGATAATGAAAAATTTGTCGAATATTATCCACAATCATAATAATATGTTATTTAGCTGTTGTATAACAGGTGGTGCTAATATTTAAATTAATTTAATTGAATTTCTATAATTTAGGTGTAAAGAAAGAGCCTTGACATTGGTAGGGCTGATACTTATAATGAGAAAGAATGTCTTTTAAGCAGCAAATTGTTATTCCTCGGAGGAGGTGTCATACATGAAAAGAACATACCAACCTAATAAACGTAAAAGAAGCAAAGTACATGGCTTCCGTCAGCGTATGAGCACAGCTAATGGACGTAAAGTATTAGCGCGCCGTCGCCGCAGAGGAAGAAAAGTACTTTCTGCATAAGCCACTGAATAGGATCAGTGGTCTTTTTTTTACTTAGAAAAATAGAGATTTTATCGTTTGCGTGGCAGCATGATACGGAAAACAGAGTATTTAGAGGTTACGTTTGACTGATATTTTATGATTTTGGAAATCCTTCTGATTAGTAGAAATAAACTTTTAGTTGAGACAGGTGTTTTCATGAAAAAAGAGTATAGAGTTAAGAAAAATGAAGATTTCCAAGTTATTTTTAAAAAAGGAAAATCTGTTGCAAATCGGCAATTTGTTGTCTATAGCTTAAAAAAAGTGGATCAGCCTTACTTTAGGATTGGGATATCTGTGAGCAAAAAGATTGGAAACGCAGTAAAACGAAACTATATTAAGCGTTGTATCCGGAAATTTTTTCAAAGCTTTGGACAAGATATTCGGTCTGGTCATGACTATTTAATAATTGCTCGGAAACCCACTTCTGAAATGGATTACCACCAGATAGAGAAAAGCCTCACACATGTTTTGCGTCTTGGTAAAGTGTTAAATTTGGAACATTCCACTATTGATAAAAAATAATCCATTCTTCTATCAAATTGATTTAAATTATGGAAGGTATTTTGTATTTTTCCTAGAACTATATTAAAGCTGGAATGCGTAGAGGGAATAATGGTACAATACCTTTTGAATGTTTAGATTTTTATTAAATGGATGCAACTGAAGTTAGTTAGGAGGCAATACGCTTGAAAAAACGTATGGGGTTATTACTCAGTTTAATCATCCTTGTGATGCTATTATCTGGGTGTACCGAAATCAATGAAGATATTACGAGTGAAAGTGAAGGAATTTGGAACGAATTTTTCGTCTATCCGCTTTCTTGGCTTATTATTAACACTTCTAACCTAGTAGGAGAAAATTATGGGTTAGGTTTAATCATCGTAACATTATTAATTCGTCTGGCAATTTTACCATTGATGATTAAGCAGACAAAAAATACAAAAGCGATGCAGGCCCTTCAGCCAGAGATGGAAGAGCTTCGCAAAAAATACAGCTCCAAAGACCAGGCAACGCAGCAAAAGCTTCAGCAAGAAATGATGCAGCTTTTCCAAAAGCATAATGTTAATCCGCTTGCAGGGTGTTTTCCTTTATTGATTCAAATGCCAATCCTAATTGCTTTTTATCATGCGATCATGAGAACTCCTGAAATTGGTGAACATAATTTCTTATGGTTTGATTTAGGGGCAAGGGATCCATTTTTTATCCTTCCTTTAATCGCAGGTGTCACAACCTTCTTGCAGCAAAAGATTATGATGGTTGGAGTAGCAAATACACAGCCGCAAATGCAAATGATGCTTTGGCTCATGCCGATTATGATTATTATTTTTGCAGTATCATTGCCATCAGCGTTATCTCTTTACTGGGTAGTAGGTAATATCTTTATGATTGTTCAAACTTTAGTTATTAAAGGACCAGATCTCAGGAGTAGGGCTGAGACTGGGAAAGCAGGGGGAAGTAAATAAGTGAAACAAACTACGGCTACAGGGCAATCGGTTGAAGAAGCGGTTCAATCAGCTTTAGCTGAGTTAAACATCACGATGGAAAAAGCTGAAATTACCGTGATTGATGAAGGGAAAAAGGGGCTTTTGGGATTATTTGGATCAAGACCAGCAGTTGTTAAGGTCAAGGTAAAAGAGGATCCTGTTCAAGATTCAATCAATTATCTAAATGCGGTTACTGAAAAAATGGGAGTCCATATAGACATCGAAGTTTCTCAAAATGGCCGAAATTTAGAATTAACGATGAACAGTGATAAATCAGGGCTTTTGATTGGAAAAAGGGGACAAACACTTAACGCGCTGCAATATTTAACTCAGTTAGTGGCTAACCATTCTTCTGATCAGTATGTAACGGTTATTTTAGACACCGAAAACTATCGAGAAAAACGAAATCAGACATTAATTCAACTAGCTGATCGCTTAGCGTATAAAGCAATCCAAACAAAAAAAGAAGTAGTTTTAGAACCTATGCCTTCTTATGAGAGAAAGGTGATTCACACGGCTCTCTCTAACAACTCTAAGGTAAGGACTTTTTCTAGTGGTACCGAACCAAATCGACATATTGTGATAGCACCTGAGCTGTAGCTTCTAAGAACAAACTCTTAAACCATTTTTGGTTTAAGAGTTTTTTTGCGTTCATAACATAAAAATTTTTCTTTAATTTTCTTCTTGAATTTTTAAATTCATATAAAAAATGTATAAAGAAATTTTTTTATAAAAAAATCGGTTAGAGCATTTAATTGTTATTCACATGTGGATAAGATAAAATAACGGATGGAAGTTCAATGAGTTGTGGATAAGAAGTGACTACAATTATATACACAAAAATGATAAAATTGGAATTTAAGGCTTTGATTGTGAATAAAAGGGTAACCCTATAAATAGATCAGGATGAAATCAGCTGAAAAGAGGTGAAAAAGATGGAGTTTGATACAATTGCTGCAATATCGACACCAATGGGAGAGGGAGCAATCGCTATTGTTCGTTTAAGCGGAGACGAGGCTGTTGAAATTGCTGATAAGCTCTTTGTTCCAAAGGGGAAAAAGCGATTAAAGGACCTTGGTTCTCATACGATTCACTACGGTCATATTCAAGAGCCAAAAACAGGTGAGATTGTTGAGGAAGTAATGGTTTCTTTAATGAGAGGGCCAAAAACATTTACGCGAGAAGATGTTGTAGAAATTAACTGTCATGGCGGACTTGTATCCGTGAATCGAATATTGCAGCTAGTATTAAAACATGGCGCTCGTTTAGCTGAGCCGGGAGAATTTACAAAACGGGCCTTTTTAAATGGACGAATCGATTTATCTCAGGCTGAAGCAGTTATGGACTTAATTAGGGCAAAAACAGACAAAGCAATGAATGTAGCCCTTAAACAAATGGAAGGACGGCTTTCAAAGCTGATTCAGCATTTAAGACAAGATATATTAGAAACATTAGCACATGTAGAGGTTAACATTGATTATCCAGAATATGATGATGTAGAAGAAATGACTCATCGTGTTCTTTTAGATAAAGCGACATCAGTTAAAAGAGAAATTGAAAGATTACTGCAAACTGCAGGACAAGGAAAAATTTTAAGAGAGGGCATCTCAACGGTTATAATAGGCAGACCTAATGTAGGGAAATCCTCACTCTTAAATAGCCTTGTTCATGAAAATAAAGCAATAGTAACCGATATACCAGGAACGACTCGTGATGTGATTGAGGAGTATGTAAATATAAGAGGGATTCCGTTAAGACTGGTCGATACCGCAGGAATTCGTGAAACTGAGGATATTGTTGAGAGAATCGGGGTTGAACGCTCAAGACAAGTATTGAAAGAAGCAGATTTAATTTTGCTGGTGTTAAATTATTCAGAGGAATTAAGTGATGAGGATCTGAATCTCTTTAAAGCAATTGAAGGGATGGACGCCATCATTATTGTCAATAAAACGGATCTTCCTCAAAAAATTGATTTAAATAAGGTTAAACAAATCGCTTATAAACAGCCTGTTATCACAACTTCTTTATTAAAAGAAGAAGGAGTCGAACAATTAGAGGAAGCGATCGCCTCCTTGTTCTTTGAAGGAGGATTGGAAGCGGGAGATATTACCTACGTATCGAATAGCCGTCATATTGCCCTGTTAAATCAGGCATTACAAGCGATTGAGGATGCAATTGAAAGTGTAGAAAACGGAATTCCGATTGATATGGTTCAAATAGATATGACTCGTGCATGGGAGCTGCTAGGGGAAATCATTGGTGACGCTGTTCACGAAAGTTTAATTGATCAATTGTTTTCACAGTTTTGTCTTGGGAAATAAGAAAAGCGGAAGAGCCCGTTCAGCGGCATATGGACAATACTTTCGCCGAGGTGAGATAAAGGAATCACGACAACTGTAAGGGAGTCGATGTTGACTTATCGACCTGTGGTGAGGGAAATCTAAAAACGGAATCGCCTTGAACAGGCCAGAAAATGCTTGCACCTCCGACGAAAGAAGCGTTCTTTGCTTCTATAGAAGAAGGTGAAGCGCTCCGGAGCAGCACGCGTGGAGCTTGATAAGTCCAATAGACGCTGAGCGCTGGAGCTAGACAGTTAACAAAGATTTGATTTTTAGAGGAGGCTCATTGCATGCAGCAATATGAGGCTGGAAACTATGATGTTATCGTTATAGGAGCAGGGCATGCGGGTTGTGAAGCAGGCTTGGCATCAGCTAGACTTGGTGCTAAAACGCTTATGATAACCATTAATTTAGATATGGTTGCATTTATGCCATGTAATCCTTCGGTGGGCGGACCAGCAAAAGGAATTGTCGTCCGTGAAATCGATGCGCTTGGCGGAGAGATGGCTAAAAATATAGATAAAACTCATATTCAAATGAGGATGTTGAATACAGGGAAAGGTCCTGCAGTCCGGGCCTTAAGGGCACAAGCTGATAAATTTTCTTATCAGCATGAAATGAAAAAAACCCTAGAAGATACACCAAACCTCACTCTCATACAAGGAATGGTTGAACGTTTAATTGTGGAAGACGGAGAATGCCGCGGCGTTATTACAAAAACGGGTGCCACCTATCGTTCTAAAACAGTTGTTATTACAACAGGTACTTTTTTAAGAGGAGAAATTATTCTTGGCGAGCTAAAATATTCAAGCGGCCCTAATAATCAGCAGCCTTCTATTAAGCTTTCAGAGCATTTAGAAGAACTTGGCTTTGAACTTGTTCGTTTTAAAACTGGAACTCCGCCGCGAGTTAACAGTCATACTATTGATTATTCAAAGACGGAAATTCAACCTGGTGATGAAGAGCCAAGAGCCTTTTCTTATGAAACGACAAAATATATTACAGATCAGCTTCCTTGCTGGTTAACCTATACGAATGATCAGACACATCAAATTATTGATGCTAACCTTCACCGCTCTCCTATGTATTCAGGAATGATTAAAGGAACCGGACCACGTTATTGTCCATCAATTGAAGATAAAGTAGTTCGTTTTCATGATAAGCCAAGACACCAGATTTTCTTAGAGCCTGAAGGTCGGAATACACATGAAGTGTATGTCCAGGGTCTTTCAACTAGTTTACCTGAAGAAGTTCAACATCAAATCCTAAGAACGATTCCAGGATTAGAAAATGTCCAAATGATGAGAGCAGGCTATGCGATTGAGTATGATGCCATTGTCCCTACGCAATTATGGCCAACTTTGGAAACGAAAAAAGTAAAAAATCTTTATACAGCTGGCCAGATTAACGGTACATCCGGTTATGAAGAAGCAGCTGGCCAAGGTTTAATGGCGGGTATTAATGCGGGACGTAGAGCGCTAGGAGAAGAAGAGCTTATTTTAAGTCGTTCAGACGCTTATATCGGGGTTTTAATTGACGACTTAGTTACAAAAGGTACCAATGAACCATACCGTCTATTAACTTCAAGGGCAGAGTATCGCCTGCTTTTGCGTCATGACAATGCTGATTTAAGATTAACAGAAATAGGCTATAAAATTGGGCTGATCAGTGAAGAAAGATATCAAAAATTCACCGGGAAAAAAGCAGCAATTGAGACTGAAAAGGAACGGCTTCAGTCCATTATGATTAAACCAAGTGCTGAAACACAGGAATTAATTCGGAGTGTCGGCGGCAGCGAACTAAAAGATGGAATTCGCGCGCTTGACCTGCTAAAAAGACCGGAAATATCATATTTCCATATTCACCAATTGGCACCTGCGGAAGAAAAATTAGATGGAGAAGTAACTGAGCAAGTGGAAATCCAGGTCAAATATCAAGGGTATATTGAAAAATCATTGCAGCAAGTAGAAAGATTAAAGAAAATGGAGAACAAGAAAATCCCAGTGAATATTGACTACGATGCAATCAGTGGACTTGCTACTGAAGCACGGCAAAAATTAAAGCAAGTTCGTCCATTATCTATTGCTCAAGCTTCCCGAATCTCAGGAGTTAATCCAGCTGATATTTCCATTCTTTTGGTCTATATTGAACAAGGGAAAATTGCGAAAGTATCAAACCAATAAGTTAAGTGTTTTTTGAAAGAAAGCAGAACTATTAAGAGTGAGAAAGGCTAGATCCTCCAGTAGAGATTATATAGATTTTTCATGAAAAACTGTTCTGCTTTCTTTATACATATTTTGAAATAAATTAAAAATAGTTAATGAACAATTGATAGAAAATTATAAAGAATATGCCTTGCCTAAAAAGGAAGTGGCTCTATGAATGATACAGAATTTCATACCCTTTTAACGGAAAAAGGAATCCCTTTAACACAAACCCAAATGGATCAGTTTCAGCTTTATTACGAGCTTCTGATTGAATGGAATGAGAAAATTAATTTAACTGCTATTACTGAGCGTAATGAAGTGTATGAAAAACATTTCTTTGATTCTATATCCGCAGCTTTTTACTCACCCATTAAAACGATTCATTCATTATGTGATGTAGGAGCTGGTGCAGGGTTTCCAAGTATTCCATTAAAAATATGTTTTCCGCATTTACATGTAACGATTGTTGATTCACTTAATAAAAGAATTTCATTTTTAGAAGGATTGGTTTCAAGCTTAAAGCTAGAAAATGTCCAACTTTTTCACGCAAGAGCCGAGGAATTTGGCAGAAGACCTGAACACCGTGAACAGTATGATGCAGTTACGGCCAGAGCAGTTGCAAGAATGTCTGTTTTAAGTGAACTATGTATACCCCTTGTTAAGCTAAACGGATTATTTATTGCTTTAAAAGGTTCTCAGGGCGATGAAGAGTGGAATACAGGGAAAAAGGCTGTCTCAATTCTAGGCGGAGAACTTGTTGAGCAAGTTTCATTTAATCTACCTTACGAAGAACATAAACGTACGATATACTTAATTAAAAAGGTAAAACCGACTCCTAATAAATATCCGCGCAAGCCTGGGATGCCGAATAAGCAGCCACTGGAGTAAAATGTTTCACGTGAAACATTTGTTATACCTTTGTCGAAAATGTCCAAAAAAGCAGGAACTTACAAACTAGACAGAGAATAGTTTACGAGGGAGTTTCTTAAAGGTGGTGTAGGAGATGAAAAGTCCATTTTCACGTTTTTTCGGGGTTGCCGAGAAGGAAACAGAGGAGACGCAAGTGAAATGGGAAGATCATGAGGTGGACATGGAAAAGGTCGAGAAAATTCCGATTTCAAACATCGTTCCAAACCGTTATCAGCCTCGAACTGTATTTGATGATGAAAAAATAGAAGAACTTGCAAGAACGATTCATACTCATGGCATAATTCAACCAATTGTGGTTAGACATGCTGAAGATGGGCTATATGAAATTATTGCAGGAGAAAGAAGATTTAGAGCTGTTCAATTATTAGAATGGGAGACAATTCCTGCAATCATTAAAAATTTTAATGACACGGAAACAGCATCTGTAGCTTTAATTGAAAATCTCCAACGCGAAGAGCTTTCACCCATTGAAGAAGCAATTGCTTATGGGAAACTCTTAGAATTACACAACTTAACTCAAGAGGCGCTAGCTCAACGCTTAGGAAAGGGACAATCCACTGTAGCTAATAAACTTCGGCTATTAAAGCTGCCAGAAGAAGTACAAGCTGCCCTATTAAATAAGCAAATTACAGAACGTCATGCCCGTGCATTGATTCCTTTAAAGGATCAGGAAAAACAAGTGATGCTGCTGCAGGAAATTATTGAAAAGCAATTAAATGTGAAGCAAACTGAAGATCGCGTCGTAAAATTATTAGATAAAAATCAAGAGAAGCCAAAAGCTAAGAGAAAGGCTTTTAGTAAGGATATGAGAATTGCAGTTAATACAATTCGCCAATCTTTATCAATGGTCAATGACAGTGGGATTCAACTTGATTCTGAAGAAGAAGAATTTGAAGATTTTTATCAATTTACTATTCGAATACCAAAGAAATAATATTACTTTTTTAACTCATATTTTATTCGGTGAGAAGAAGAAACCAGCTTCTCACTTTTTTTATGCTTTAAAAATTTTTAATGCAAGGTCTCTTAATCCCATTTAGGTCTATGATTACATAGAAGTAATTTGTGTTTTTGGTATAAATGCTAGATTACAAGCTTAATAATCTTTATTTTTGCGAGAAAGTTGATTTTACTGACAGTTTTCTTCTATTTTTCTTAGCCTTTCCGATTTTTCGTGATACAATAGAGTACATGATGGTAGAATTGTAAGTTGAAGGTAGGTGACATCGTGGGCAAGATCATTGCGATTGCCAACCAAAAAGGCGGTGTTGGAAAAACAACAACGTCTGTTAATCTTGGGGCATGTTTAGCATACATAGGAAAAAAGGTTTTGCTCGTCGACGTCGATCCCCAGGGAAATGCAACTAGTGGGGTTGGTATCGATAAAGCAGATGTCGAACATTGTGTGTACGATATATTAGTAGAGGACACGGATGTGGAAAAAGTCATACAAGGAACAAAAGTGGAAAATCTATTTGCAATTCCTGCCACGATTCAGCTTGCAGGTGCGGAAATAGAATTAGTTCCTACGATTTCCCGTGAAGTCCGCCTCAAAAGAGCATTAGAAAACCTTAAGGAAGAATATGACTATATCATTATTGATTGTCCTCCGTCTTTAGGTCTTCTTACTCTTAATGCTCTAACAGCCTCAGATGCAGTGTTAATTCCAGTTCAATGTGAATACTATGCACTCGAGGGACTAAGTCAATTATTAAACACTGTTCGACTTGTTCAAAAGCATTTAAATAATCAGTTAATGATTGAAGGTGTACTTTTAACGATGCTTGATGCCAGAACCAATTTAGGTATTCAAGTGATTGAAGAAGTTAAAAAATACTTCCAGGAAAAAGTCTTTCAAACTATTATTCCGCGTAATATACGGTTAAGTGAAGCACCCAGCCACGGAGAGCCTATTATTATATATGATCCTAAATCCAGAGGGGCAGAAGTATATTTAGACTTGGCAAAGGAAGTGGTGGCGAATGGCTAAAGGACTCGGTAAAGGAATTAATGCGCTGTTTTCAAATTTAGAAGTAGGAAACGAAGAAACTGTTCAAGAAGTTAAACTAAACGATATTCGTCCTAATCCCTATCAGCCTCGAAAGTTTTTTAAACAAGAAGCCATCGAGGAACTAAAGGAGTCCATTTTAGAGCATGGTGTTCTCCAGCCCATTATTTTACGAAAAAGTATTAAAGGGTATGAAATCGTTGTAGGAGAAAGACGCTATCGGGCTGCGAAGGAAGCAAAGCTTAAAGTAATTCCAGCTGTTATTCGTGATCTTTCCGAAAAGCAAATGATGGAATTAGCTGTTCTTGAAAACTTACAACGGGAAGATCTTACCCCAATAGAGGAAGCACAAGCTTATCAAAAACTCATTGAGAAGTTAAATATGACCCAGGAACAATTAGCGAAACGACTTGGAAAAAGCAGACCTCATATTGCTAATCATGTTCGCTTGCTTTCTTTACCCGCGGAAATTCAAGGATATATTTCGGATGGAAAAATTTCAATGGGACATGGAAGAGCTCTTCTTGGTTTGAGAAATAAAGACCTTATGAAACAAGTTGTCCAAAAGGTTATTAACGAACAACTCAATGTTCGTCAGCTGGAAGAATTAATCGTAAAAATAAATGAAAATGTTTCACGTGAAACAAAACCAAAACCGAAAAAAGATATCTTTGTAAAAGAGCAGGAAGAAATTCTTCGTGAGCGATTTGGTACGACTGTTAACATTGTGCAAACGAAGAAAAAAGGAAAAATAGAGATTGAATTTTTCTCTAAAGAGGATCTTGAGCGAATCCTTGACTTACTAGATCAATAAAAAAATTTTTAACCATCGTGATGATGGTTCTTTTTTTATTTTGGAAAAAGGATTAACATTGGGACAGGTGCAAGTTGCTTGAACAAACTCAATCACTGAGGAACAGCAACTTTTATGGCTATCACAATGGTGTAGCTTGAGAAATTTAACTAATTTTTTATTACAGTAATTAATAGACATCAAGAATGTAAGGTTCATAGTCATTCGTGAATCAATCAAATGATCTTTACATTCTAATGTGGAAAGGTTCTGGGTGTTAATAAAATGGTACTATTTGGAACAATTATTAACGGATTAACCATTATTACAGGAACAGTCATTGGTAAGTTTTTATCTAAGATACCTGAAAGAATAAAAAGTACAGTTATGCATGGGATTGGATTGGCGGTTACTGTCCTCGGTATCCAAATGGCTCTTAAGACTGAACAATTTTTATTCGTAATTTTAAGTCTTGTCCTCGGTGCAGTTTTAGGTGAATGGGTCGATTTAGATGATAAGTTAAACAAATGCGGACAATGGCTGGAAAAGAAAATAGGTAGAATAGGAAATGGACAAATATCACAGGGGTTTGTCACAGCTACATTAATATTTGTCATTGGAGCCATGGCAGTTTTAGGAGCATTGGACAGTGGTATCAATAATAACCATGATATTTTGATTACTAAAGCAATTATTGATGGTTTTACTGCTCTCATATTAACAACGACTCTAGGGATTGGAGTGCTGTTTTCTTTTATACCGGTTGTCCTCTACCAAGGCACAATCGCATTACTTGCAGCGCAAATTGTAGCTCTTGTTCCTGATTCTCTATTAGAACAGATGATTTTGGAATTGACAGCTACAGGCGGTGTTATGATTATGGCAATTGGTCTTAATTTAACGGGGATCACGAAAATTCGAGTCGCAAACCTGTTGCCTGGGATTTTAATTGTGGTTCTTTTAGTGGCACTTGTATTTAACGTTCAAATCTTTATAAGTTAGAGAATGCAGCAAAATGGAGTGTTAATTCAAAAAAATTAGACATGGAAAGAAAAAGAAGTCAACTATCACATCTATTCAAGAAACAGAGGGGCAATTACGTTTGTATACAGAGTCATGGAAAGGCGGCATACCATGACATGTCGAAAATGGATGATGCGGATCAAAATATCCTCCGATGTTCTCATACAGAAAGTGGAAGAGAAATATATCTTCAATAAGAGGGTACAAGTGCATGGTTAGAGTACAAGTTATCAGACATCCTTGTAGGAAAAAAAGGACCGGGCGGTGTTTTGCCCGGTTTTTCTTAACGTTAGCATTTTTCATTATTGCTCCAAATGATTTCGCAAAGCTGAAATTTTGTTAGTTAAACTGCTAATCACTACTGATATTCTGTTTCCGTTATCTAAGTTCACATTAACTTCAATCATATTTTTGGCAGATGTAAAAGCCTCAACACTTTCAATAACTGCACCGTTATTTAAATTCTTTGCCTCAACAAAGTCAGCTACCATTGTTTCTGCCTCTTCATTAGTTAAAGGTTGATCAGCTTCCTGGTCAGTTGATTTGTGACTCGACATACTTAGTACTTCTCCAGTTTCAGCATCGATGAATGCAGAGCTAAAATCGATAGCATTATCAGTTGTAGGGTCTATTTGTTTCTTTTTCCATGACACAGTCCAAAGTGATTTACCCGGATAAGATTGTTCATTCTTAGATTCATCATAATATTCTGTTTGCTGTAAATACTCATCATCATTGATTTCTGCCTCAAAAACATCCTTAAGAGCAGCCTTAGCGATTTGGATAGCTTGTTCCTCACTTACTGGAGTTGAATTATTAGTATCAACGGTTTCAAAAGATTTTCCTTTTGACTGATTTATCTCTGTATTCTCGGCCATAAGTACGTTCTTTTTAACGATATCATCTTGAAAAGCTAAAACCGTGCCACCTACACTTCCTCCAATAAGGAGTAACACTACTGCAGCACCCATGATTCCTTTTTTAATCTTTAATTGTTTCACGATTCATTACCCTCCTAAAATTATTTGGTTGGATTTGGCCATCTCCATTTTTGATTCTATCTGCAGGATGTCTTATAAGTATCGAATACTTGTAAAGAAGTTGTAATTTCTCTAGGGAGGTCTATTTCAAATACTGTACCTTTACCAACTTCGCTGCTAACTTTAATTTCACCATGATGAAGCTTGATAATTTCTGAACAAATGGTTAGTCCTATTCCAGCCCCTCCATTTGCACGAGTTCTTGCTTTATCTACCACAAAAAATGGTTCAAAAATTCTTTCCATATCCTTTTCTACCATACCAATTCCATTATCTTCTATCTTTATCACGATCTGATCACACTGTTTTTTCAGAGTTAAATAAATGATACCCTCTTCGTTAGAGGCTTTTATAGCATTATCAAGCAAATTTGTTAGCAGTACTGTAAACAAATCCGTATCAACACAAGCATTGCATTCATCTAAATGAAGCTTGAGGGATATTTTCTTACTGCTGAGACTTGGCCGAAGAATTTCTGCGGCATCTTTACATAAAAGGGAAAGATTCTCCTGTTTCATATAAAAATCTTGCTTTTTTAACAGGATTAAATCCATTAGTTTGAAGGAAAGAGCCTCAAGCCGTTTACCCTCGTTATAAATATAATCAAGAGAGTCATAATAAATTTTTTCATTATATTTGGTTGACCTTAAAAAATCAGCATACCCAATAATAGAGGTTAATGGAGTTTTTATTTCATGCGTAAATGACTCTATAAAGTTCTGTTTAAGCTCTGCATTTTTTTCTAATTCTTTTATCTTTTCTTCCACCGCCGCTGCCATTAGATTAAAGTTTTCAGCGAGTATCCCGACTTCATCTTTAGCGTTAATATTAACTCTCTCGGAAAAATCGCCGCCAGTAATCGTTTGAGTTGACCTTGTGAGACTGCTTATAGGTTGAATGAAATAACGTGTCAACGCATACAACGCAGCAGCCAGTAATAGGGCTATGATTAAATTGACCCTGAAAAATAAATGGTATTGATCAATGCGATCACTATATACACTGGAAATATCACGAATATAAGTAAATTTGAAGGTTTGATCCTTCAATTCCAGCCCATTTGTTACGAATAACAAGCTTTTGTCTCTTATATCACGTATTATATAATTTCTAGTATCCGAAATAGGAACATCTAATTCAACGCGTTCTGCATCATGTTGAAAATTAAAATTGGAATATATAGGATGATTATTTTCATCTAAAACCTCAATATAGACTCCTTTTTTATCAAAATATTGGGTGTTTTCCTGGAATGTCATTTTTAAAAAAGCTTTCAGAAAGTCTTGGGAAAATTGAAAAACATCACTTGCATATTTACTATTTGCCTGCAAACTAGTATGCAAAATCATTTGTTCTGTAAGTCCTCGTTCTATTTCTTTGGTTAAATTCTGATTAAAAGTATATTGAATCATAAGGGGGATGCTTATATTAAAAACCAATTCAAATAAGATAAAGGTACATATAAATATTTTTTGCCATAATTTCAATGTTTGCTCTCCAATCTATAGCCAAATTTGTAAACCGTAATAATTTTTTCGGTCCAATTTAGCTTTTTCCTTAGCTTTTGAATATGGATATCTACCGTTCTTGTTTCTCCTAAATAGTCATAGCCCCAGACAAGTTCTAAAATTTTTTCACGTGTGAGCGCCTTGTTTCTATTCCGGACTAGCAATAATAGAAGCTCATACTCTTTCAGTGTCAAATCAATAATTTGTCCATTCTTCCTTACAATCCGTTCCTCTTCATTTATTTCCAAGTCCTCAAATTTTTTCGAATCTTGATGGTTGCTGTAACGCCTTAATACCACTTCTATGCGTGCAAGCAGCTCCATTGCTTCAAAAGGTTTGACTATATAATCTTCTGCGCCTATTTTTAGGCCTTTTACTTTATCGGGCAGGTCATTTTTTGCAGTGATAAAAATTACAGGGATAGTATTAAACGTCCGAATTTTTTCGATAAGTTCAAATCCATCCATATCAGGCAGCATTACATCAAGCAGGATTAAGTCAAAAAAATGATTTTTTAGTATTGTAAGGGCTTCATTGCTGCTATACACTTGTGTGCTTTTGTATCCCGCAACATTTAAATTTAAATAAATTAAATTCGATATGGCTTGATCATCTTCAACAATTAATATATTTTTCATCTGTTTTCTCCTCAAAATATAAAACTACTAATTTTAGTGTAACAATAGATATTTAATATATATCACCAAGTTGTAAAATAGTTGTAAATTTCCGATTGTCTAACACTATATTTCATTTTTATTTCAACGAATCCGTATTTTTATTAGACATTACCCAACAGTGTTTATTTGAAGGAAATGAGATCGTGAACGGGGATTAGGCTTCTGGGTTTCTGCCTCAAGCTAAAAATTATCTAACCTGGCGGAAAGAAAGCGAAGAAAGAGTCCTTAAGAAGCGTGGTAAAGGACCAGGAAAATAAAGGGAGAGACTGTATGTAAAAAACAACAATATGGGGAAAAGCGGGTAATCCATTTAATATATCGCGTAGAATATATTATTGGTAATGAATCATTAGAAAAAAGACCGTGTGGTATAAAATGTACCCTATGTAAAGGACATTTTGAAAAAAAGACTAGGCTGCGCTAAATAGATGATCTCTGTATTGAACAGGGGTCATCTTTTTTAGGTTCCATTGATATCTGTCTTTGTTGTAATAATTAATGTAATCGTTAATTTCTCGTTTTAACTTTTCTAGTGTTTCGCATGATTTTATTTGGGCTTCATCTTTAAAGTGGCCAAAGAATGATTCCTGTGGTTCATTGTCCCAACAGTTACCTCTCCTTGACATGGACTGTCCTAGTTTATAATCTTTTACTATTTTTTGATAGGTAGGACTTGTGTAATGAAACCCTTGGTCAGAGTGTATAAATGCTCCATCTGCTGCTTTTTTAAAGTTTCTATTTTTCATTAATTTTTTTAGGGTATCTATTGCTAGGTCGAGCGAAATTTGTTCTAAAACATGAAAGGCTAATATTTCATTTGTAGAACCATCTTTTATTGTAGATAGGTATGCTTTTTTTCCTTTTCCATAATACAAGTATGTAATGTTAGTATCCTGATTCGCTTTAAATTATAGACAAATTAAATTTACCCGCCAAAGTCATCTTGATTTGCCGAGCTCCTTTTTTTCTATTTTTATATTTAAAGGCTTTTAACACATTCTCCTTTAAAATCAGATCTCTCGCTTCTGTCTGCTTGCGTTTTTCTACGGATTCTAAAGAAAAATAATTGTAGTATCCTGAACGTGAAACCCCTAACTGCACATAAGAAACTGATCATATTGTTAAGTTTATACTTCTCAATTAGTGAATGAATCAAGAGGAACTTTAATTCAGTACCACCTCTTAGTTGTTTCTTCTCAGCCCCCTTTCTATCATGTCTAACTTTTTTAATAGTTCGTTTTCCGCTCTTAAAAGTTGAATTTGAGCTTCTAACCTTGCATTTTTCTCCTCTAACGTGAGTTCCTTTTTTCGAGGTCTGCCTGGGAGATTGGAACGTGAATCCTTCAACTCTAATACACCAGCCCTCTTATATACAGTGCGCTACCTATTAGCTACTTTCTTAACTCGGTCGGGTCCAATTACATCAATATTAAAACCATTTTCCTCGAATATTGCACGTGGAAGCTTTCCTTTCTTACTTTCAGAAATAAATAACCTCTTGAACTCTTCTGTATAGGTGATTGCCTTATTACTAACAGCTTTTACATTAGGATTTATATTTAGTTCGTTTACTTCTTTTTCAGTAAAGTATTTATTAGTCATTGTATATCTCCCTGATTATTTATCTTTAAATAAAGTATACAAAAAAGTACCCTATGAAGTAGTCCTTTTTTCAAAGTGTCTACTTCATAGGGTACATTTTAGTATTCGCGAGGTCTTCTTATAAATTCAAATAGAATTTTCCCGATCCACATTTAATTGCAAATATTCTTCGATCTGAATTTTTCGGTTCAGGTGAGTTCCAGCTTCATATATTCCATCTGCCATGGTTTTAGCCATTTTTACAACTAGATTCAACCGGGTATTTTGTAATACGAAAAACTCCATGAATCCACTTACATTGACGATACCGGTCATATGGGCATCACCAACCTGCGGGAGATCTTTATTGACACCTGCACCTGGCTTTACAGGACCTTCTCCAAGAATAATATGCCCAACACTTTTTATCCGTCCTAAACAAGCATCAATTCCGATAATAAAAGGATTCTCATGTTTTTCCTCAATCATTTGAAGTTTATCGACCAGATTTACAGCATGAATAGGGTCATCCAATGTTCCGTATATCGAAAAAGGCAAAGTTCCTTTTTCTGACAGTAACGTTCCGACAAAGGGACCGAGGGAATCACCTGTTGATCGGTCAGTACCAATACATACAAAAACAATCGGTTGAACTGTAGCAGGGAGTAATTGCTGAATATGAGAAGCCACTGCTTGAACTGCATGCTCATCATCATAAGGAATTCTTACAGTTCCGCCAGAACGTTCAAAAAAATAGGGCTTAAATTTCATAGGTCCTTCTCCTTCTGAATGGTAGTAACAGTATACGGAGAAATCACCAAATGTATACATAAACGCCAATAGTTTGTCTATTTATCTCAAGAAATAATCCATATATCTCTTTAAAAACGATATGTATCTTGCTAAAATAGGGATACTTGTTTTATATGGTACTAGCTTCTATAAAGAGGTGAAAACGTGATATACATAGAAACATTCTTTCAGTCTATCCAAGAAATATTATTAAGTGAAGACACTTGGATTCAAATCGGAAAAATTATTTTGATTCTGGTTTTGGCAGGAATATTTGTTAAAATAGCAAAATCAAGTGTCAATAAGATTTTTCTCGTGCGTTCAAAGGCACCGCTGCGGATTTCGGAACGAAGAGAAGCAACATTGATGAAGCTCATGCAAAACGTCATCACATACATTGTGTATTTTGTAGCGATTTTGATGATTTTAGATATGTATATTGATATCAGGACGATTATTGCAGGAGCTGGGATTGTCGGACTTGCGGTAGGCTTTGGTGCTCAAAGCTTAGTAAAAGATATTATCTCCGGATTTTTTATTATTTTTGAGGATCAGTTCTCAGTCGGTGATTATGTTCGAATTAATCAGGCAGAAGGTACAGTCGAAGAAATTGGGTTACGGATTACCAAGATTAAAAGCTGGACAGGTGAACTTCACATTTTTCCGAACGGCTCCATCTTAGAAGTTACTAATTTTTCGATTCATAATAGTTTAGCGATTGTGGATATCAGTATTGCTTACGAAGGTGATATCCAGAAAGCTGAAAAGGTGATTAATGAATTCCTTGAGACACTTCCGGATCAATACCCTGATTTGGTAAAAACGCCTGAATTATTGGGTGTTCAAATGTTAGGAGCTTCTGAAGTGGTCTTACGTGTGGCAGCTGAAACAAAACCAATGAAGCATACCCCGATTGCCAGGGCACTTCGCAAAGAGCTAAAAACTTGTTTAGATGCACATGGTATTGAAATACCGTTTCCACGTATGGTGATGTATACACGGAATGAAAAGCAAAATGAAGTCATATAAGAAGGAAGTGAATCATTTTGGAAATAAAAGATTTTGACTTAAATGATGTTGTCGAAATGAAAAAGTCACATCCGTGCGGTACGAATCGGTGGAAAATCATTAGAGTCGGGATGGATTTCCGAATAAAATGCGAAGGCTGCGGACACAGTGTCCTCATGCCGCGCAGAGAATTCGTGAAAAAAGTAAAGAAGATTTTAGAGAAACATGAAAAAGAAGCATAGAAAGAGATGCTTCTTTTTTGCTATTCTTTCAATTTGAAAAAAAGGAAGGTTTATCATGTATATCAAATTTCCGAAGGAACAAAAGGATCAGATTATTGCTGAAATTCAAGGTTTTTTCCTTGAGGAAAAAGGGGAAGAAATAGGTTTGATTGCGGCTGAAAACATATTTGATTTTTTTATGGAACGGCTTGGTCCTATCCTCTATAATCAAGGGGTTAAAGATGCCAAAAAATTGGTTACACAATTGCTTCTTAACATAGAAGAAGATATTGCTTCATTAGAGAGACCTATACAGCGAAAACTTTAAGCCGCTAATCCGGAAGCTGGCACATCATCACTTGTCTTTTCTTCTATTAGTCTCTATAATTGGGAAGGGTTTAAACGTTATAAATCAGATTGCAAATGATCATAGATATTATGAATTGAGGAGTGACGAGGATGGCCTTGACTGCCGGTATCGTTGGCTTACCGAATGTGGGTAAGTCTACATTATTTAATGCCATAACACAAGCTGGTGCAGAATCAGCGAACTATCCATTCTGTACGATTGATCCCAACGTTGGAATTGTAGAGGTTCCTGATGAACGTCTTGAAAAGCTTACAGAATTAATTGTTCCAAAGAAAACTGTTCCTACAACTTTTGAGTTTACAGATATCGCTGGAATTGTAAAAGGAGCGAGTAAGGGAGAAGGCTTAGGGAATAAGTTCCTTTCACATATTCGTCAAGTGGATGCTATTTGTCATGTGGTTCGTTGCTTTGCAGACGATAACATTACCCATGTATCAGGAAAAGTCGACCCGATTTCAGATATTGAAACAATCAATTTGGAATTAATTTTAGCTGATTTAGAATCAGTTGATAAACGAATTGAACGTGTTGGGAAAATGGCAAAACAAAAGGATAAAGATGCACTCGCTGAACACGAAATCCTTTTGAAACTAAAAGAAGCTTTTGAAAGCGAAAAGCCTGCTAGAACAGTCGAGTTTACAGAAGAGCAAATGAAGATTGTCAAAGGCTTACACCTTCTTACCATTAAACCAGTCCTTTATGTGGCCAATGTGGGCGAGGACGATGTGGCGGATCCTTCTTCGAATGAATATGTTCAGAAAGTAAAGGAGTTTGCCAAAGAGGATAATGCCGAAGTGATTGTAGTTTGCGCAAAAATTGAAGCAGAAATAGCCGAGCTTGAAGGAGAAGAGAAGAAAATGTTTCTTGCTGAGCTTGGTATTGAACAATCTGGTTTAGATCAGCTTATCAAGGCTGCATACAGCTTACTTGGATTAGCTACGTACTTTACTGCTGGTGTTCAGGAAGTAAGAGCCTGGACTTTCAGAAAAGGAATGAAAGCACCACAATGTGCTGGTATTATCCACACTGATTTCGAAAGAGGCTTTATTAGAGCAGAAACTGTTTCTTATGATGATTTAATGGCTGCAGGCTCAATGAATGCAGCAAAAGAAGCGGGTAAGGTTCGGCTTGAAGGTAAAGATTATGAAGTAAAAGACGGCGACATCATCCATTTCCGTTTTAATGTGTAATAGTTTATTCAACAGATAAGAAGGGAACAGATATCTTTTCTTATCTGTTTTTTATATTTAATTAAAGTTGGATACAGTATAAGGATTACGCTTGCAATATTCACAGTTTTGTTGCTTTTCCTATATGAACGTGATATAATTTCAACTTGTGAGTAATGAATGCATTGCTCCTTGCTCTTTTGTTAGAAAGAGCCGTTAGACCAAAAGGAGGTGACTGTGAGATGAGAAAGTACGAAATTATGTACATCATCCGCCCAAACATTGAAGATGAAGGTAAAAAAGCTGTCGTTGAGCGTTTCAACACTATTTTAACTGATAATGGTGCTGAAGTTCTTGAAGCAAAAGAATGGGGTAAACGTCGTTTAGCTTATGAAATTAACGACTACCGTGATGGTTACTACCAACTTCTAAAAGTTAATGCTGGTACAGAAGCTGTTAACGAATTCGATCGTTTAGCTCGTATCAACGATGACATCCTTCGTCATATCGTAATTAAAGAAGAAGAATAATAAAAAGATTTTAAAAATGTTTCACGTGAAACATTTTTAAAGGTAGAGGAGTTGTTCTGATGTTGAACCGTGTCATCCTCGTTGGCAGGCTTACAAAAGATCCAGATCTTCGTTACACGCCAAGTGGTGTTCCTGTAGCGACTTTTACTCTTGCAGTGAATCGTACATTTACGAATCAACAGGGGGAAAGAGAAGCTGACTTTATTAATATTGTTGTTTGGAGAAAGCCAGCAGAAAACGTAGCTAACTTTTTGAAAAAGGGAAGCTTAGCTGGTGTAGATGGTCGAATCCAAACAAGAAACTATGATGGCCAAGATGGTCGGAAAGTGTATGTTACTGAAGTTGTAGCAGAAAGTGTTCAATTTCTTGAACCAAGAAATGCATCACAAGATCGCGTCGGAAGCGGAATCTCTGGTGGTCCAAGAGACAAAGACTTCGGGTACAATCAGAATCAACCACAACGTAATTATCAGGATAATAACCAATTTTCACGTTTGGATGACGATCCGTTTGCTGACAATGGCGAACCGATTGACATTTCAGATGATGATTTACCATTCTAATAACAACGTTAAAATACATTTCATTACGAATGTAAGGGAGGGTAAACAATGGCAGGACGTAAAGGCGGACGTGCAAAGCGCCGTAAAGTGTGTTATTTCACAGCTAATCGGATTACGCACATCGACTATAAAGATGTAGATCTTCTTAAAAAGTTCATTTCTGAACGTGGTAAAATTCTTCCACGCCGTGTAACTGGTACAAGTGCGAAGTACCAACGTAAATTGACAGTAGCAATCAAACGTGCTCGTCAAATGGCTCTTCTTCCTTATGTAAGCGGAGAATAAGGTTGAATTTAAAGCAGCTAGGTCTTTCCTGGCTGCTTTTTTATGTGCATTAGCTTATCCCCCCTTATATGATTAAATCGGCTAATAAAACTGTTTAGGGCTGAAAGTTGATTGTTATTTTTTTCTCTTTTACAATATACTTAGTTTTGCTTTTACATAGATTGGGGGAACACTAGTGAATAATACAAGAAGACTAACAGAAGGGGCTGTTCTGTTAGCGATATATTCAGTTTTGCTGCTGATTTTTTTGTATATACCTTATATATCCATAGTTTCTATGTTTTTTTTGCCATTGCCGTTTATCATTTTTACAGTTAAATATGGATTCAAAAACAGTCTCATACTTGGAGTGGCCTCCCTCTTCATTACCTTTATTATTGGTAATTTATTAGCCCTTCCTGTAACGGTTCTCTATGGTTCACTCGGAATCGTGATAGGTTATGCGATTAGAGAGAAAAAGGGACGCTTTTTTTTATACATAGCGTCTAGCCTTACTGTAAGTGTTGGATTACTGCTTCAATATGTGATATCTATCCTGTTTTTAGGAGTAAATGTTATTGAAGAAACATTTGAAGCAACCGAGCGGTCATTTATCCGTTCAATGGAATTATTTCAGCAATTTGGCCAGGAGGTACCGGCTGAATTAACAGAAGAAAATATTGTACTTGTATTCGACATGCTCGAAACATTATTTCCGTCTTTATTGGTTGTTTCTTCGTTTATAGCAGCTTATTTAATCTTGCTAGTATGTGGTGTAATTTTAAAAAGATTTAAAATGCCGCTTCCAGAGAGAATTCCTTTTAGAGAGTGGAAATTGCCAAGAAGTATGATTTGGTATTATGTGGGAGTTACATTAATCAGTTTATTTGTCCCTCTTGAAACGGGTTCATTTACCAATATGGCTATTGTCAATTTATTATTCATGCTTCAGGCTTTATTCATAATTCAGGGATTATCTTTTGTTTTCTATTTTGCATATAATAAAAGAATAGCAAAAGCGGTTCCCGTGATTGTGGCGATTTTTGCTATGCTTACACCAATAGGACTTTTACTGATAAGATTATTAGGTATAATTGACATAGGCTTTGATTTAAGACAGCGGGTGAATCAGTCAAAATCTTGATGATCCTATTGAAAGAATAGGAGCTGAAAACAAATGTCATCACACTTAAGAAAGGGTCTCATTAAAGCCCCTTTATATGCACTGGTTGCTTTAACAGTGTGCTTATTGGCCGTATTAGCCTACTTTCAATGGATTGTGGCTTTAATTGGCTTTGTATTATTTGGCGGCATTTTCTTTTTTCTTCTATACCGGGAAGATACTCGTGAAAAGGAGATTGAGCAATATATTTCCACTCTTTCTCATCGTGTTAAAAAGGTAGGAGAAGAGGCATTATTAGAAATGCCGATTGGGATTATGCTCATTAATGATGAGTATGTTATTGAATGGGCTAATCCATACTTAACCTCCAGTTTCGAAGAGGAAAGCTTAATCGGCCGTTCGATTTATGATATAGCAGATGATTTGGTCCCCATTATCAAACAGGAAATCGAATCGGACAATATCACATTACATGACCGTAAATTTCGGGTAGTCTTTAAAGCAGAAGAACGGCTGTTGTATTTTTTTGATATTACAGAGCAATGGGAAATTGAAAAACGCTATAAAGAGGAACAGCCAGTCATATCTATTATATTTCTAGATAATTATGATGAAATGACGCAGGGCATGGATGACCAAACGAAAAGCAGCTTAAATAGCCAGGTTACATCCATCCTAAATAAATGGGCAAATGATTATGGAATCTACCTTAAAAGGGTCTCATCTGATCGGTTTATTGCTATTTATCATGAAAAAGTACTGAATAGATTGGAAGCGGATAAATTTAGTATATTAGACGTTGTCCGTGAAATGACTTCCAAGCAAAATGTCCCTCTTACCTTAAGTATTGGGGTTGGCGTTGGAGTCTCTTCCTTAATAGAGTTAGGCAGTCTGGCACAATCGAGTCTGGATTTAAGCTTAGGTCGCGGTGGGGATCAGGTAGCCATTAAACTGCCTAACGGAAAGGTCAAATTTTACGGCGGCAAAACCAACCCTATGGAGAAACGGACAAGAGTTCGGGCACGTGTTATCGCCCATGCATTAAAAGAGCTTATTGCCGGCAGTGATAATGTCTTTATTATGGGTCACAAACGTCCCGATATGGATGCAATTGGTTCAGCTATAGGAATTTTAAAGATAGTAGAAATGAATGAAAAGGCGGGCTATGTGGTAGTCAATCAGCAGGAAATGGATACAAGTGTTAGCCGCTTAATGAAGGAAGTCAAACAAAAAGAGGGCTTATATTCCCGTTTTATTTCACCGGAAAGAGCTATGGAGCTGGCTTCTGAAAATTCCTTGCTGGTTATTGTAGATACACATAAGCCATCCATGGTTATTTCAGATAAATTATTACAAATGATAGACCATACAGTTGTTATTGATCACCATCGCAGAGGTGAAGAATTCGTTCATGACCCATTACTTGTATACATGGAACCTTATGCGTCTTCAACAGCAGAATTAGTGACGGAGCTTTTAGAATACCAGCCAAGGCATAAACGGATTGAAATGCTGGAAGCAACAGCCTTACTTGCTGGTATTATAGTAGATACAAAAAGTTTTACATTACGAACGGGTTCAAGAACATTCGATGCAGCCTCTTATTTAAGAACACTCGGTGCTGATACGATTTTAGTTCAGCGTTTTCTTAAAGAAGATATTCAAACGTATGTCAAAAGAGCAAAGCTTATTGAGCATGTTGAGTTTTATAAAGATGGAATAGCGATTGCTAAAGGCCACGAAAATGAGCTCTTTGACCAAATTCTGATAGCTAAAGCAGCGGATACACTACTGACAATGGATCAGGTAGCAGCCTCCTTTGTGGTTGCCTATCGCCAAGAAGGAATGGTCAGCATTAGTGCACGTTCCTTGGGAGACGTGAACGTTCAAGTTATTTTAGAACGATTAGGCGGTGGCGGACATTTGTCAAATGCTGCTACGCAAATTTTGGATGTAACAATTGAAGAAGCTGTCCAACAATTGTATGAAGCAATAGATGAATATAAGCAAGGGGGAAGTAAAGAATGAAGGTTATCTTTCTAAAAGACGTTAAAGGGAAAGGAAAAAAAGGAGAAGTTAAAAATGTGGCAGACGGCTATGCACAGAACTTCTTGATTAAGCAGGGTCTTGCTGTAGAAGCTAATAAAAGTAATGTCAGCACCTTAGAGGCTCAAAAGAAAAAAGAGGAAAAACAAGCCCAAGCAGAGCTTGAGGAGGCCCAGGCTTTAAAGCTGAAAATCGAAAAATTAACCGTTGAATTAACAGCAAAAGCCGGTGAAGGCGGGCGATTATTTGGTTCTATTACCAGTAAACAAATTGCTGATGAATTGAAAAAGAACCACGGCTTAAAAATAGATAAAAGAAAAATCGAACTTCCTGATGGAATCCGTGCCTTAGGATATACAAAGGTTCCGGTGAAACTTCATACGGAAGTTACAGCGACCTTAAATGTACACGTAAAAGAAGAAAACTAATTTTGCCAACAACTATATACAATGAAACGTGATAAAATAAAAAATGTGATCGATCATTCGATCACATTTTTTACGTTATAAGCATTTGATTTATGAATATAAGGGAAAGCTTTATTATTTATAATCTTGGATTTAGGTTATAGGGAAATTTTCTTAGCCAAACGAACAGATATCTATTAATATAGTAAGTAGGACAAAGAGAGAATGGAAAGGGGGCATACCCTCATGAATGAATGGTTTCAGGACCGAATTCCTCCTCAAAACATAGAAGCGGAACAAGCCGTATTGGGTGCCATCTTTCTTGAACCCTCATCCATTACGGTTGCATCTGAAATATTAGAACCAGAAGATTTTTATCGAAACGCCCATGAAAAAATCTTTTATTATATGCTAAAGCTGAACGATTCAGGCGAAGCAGTTGACCTGATTACAGTAACGGAACAGCTGCAGGCAGCCAAGCAGCTTGAAGATATTGGAGGAGTTTCTTATTTAAGCGAACTTGCCGCAAGTGTACCAACGGCAGCTAATATAGACTACTATGCCAAAATAGTTGCAGAGAAGTCTTTACTGCGCAGATTAATAAAGACCGCTACGTCGATTGCTCAGGATGGCTATGCCCGCGAAGATGAAGTGGACGAGCTTTTAACTGAGGCTGAAAAGAAAATAATGGAGGTTTCTCAGCGAAATAACTCGGGAACCTTTCAAGATATTAAAGATGTATTAGTCAAAACATATGACCAAATTGAGGTTCTCCATAATCGTAAAGGAGATATCACGGGGATCCCAACAGGATTTGCAGAGTTAGACCGAATGACGGCTGGTTTTCAAAAGAATGATTTGATCATTGTTGCAGCTCGTCCTTCAGTCGGGAAAACAGCCTTTGCGTTAAACATTGCACAAAACGTAGCAACTAAAACAAGCGAAAATGTAGCGATCTTTAGTTTAGAGATGGGTGCCGAACAGCTGGTGATGCGGATGCTTTGTGCTGAGGGAAATATTGATGCACAGCGCCTGCGGACAGGATCGCTTACGGATGATGATTGGCGAAAGCTAACCATGGCGATGGGAAGTCTTTCAAGAGCGGGAATTTATATTGATGATACACCAGGTATCCGAATTAATGAAATTAGAGCAAAATGCCGACGTCTAAAGCAAGAACATGGGCTCGGAATGATCTTAATTGATTACTTACAGTTAATTCAGGGAAGTGCCAATTCAAGAGAAAACAGACAGCAGGAAGTATCGGAGATCTCTCGTTCCTTAAAAGGGTTAGCGCGCGAACTTCAGGTCCCAGTTATCGCTTTATCACAGTTATCCCGTGGAGTCGAACAGAGGCAAGATAAACGGCCAATGATGTCAGATATTCGTGAGTCAGGATCGATCGAGCAGGATGCCGACATTGTAGCCTTTTTATATCGTGATGACTATTATGATAAAGAATCGGAGAGTAAAAACATTATAGAAATTATAATTGCGAAGCAAAGGAATGGCCCGGTAGGAACTGTACAGCTGGCCTTCGTCAAGGAATATAATAAATTCGTTAATCTAGAAAGAAGATACGATGACGCTGCGGTCCCAGCGGGATAATCAGATTAGCCCCTCCTATTAGTAGGCTGGGCTTTTTTTATTTAATTTCTTTTTAACCTTACATTGTAATGAGCTAAATCCACGTCACTCCTGCGGAAAACGAGCGAGGAGGCTCGGTAGTTCGTCCTCGGAAAGGGAGTGATTTTAACGAATATCAAACAATGGTGTTTTACAGAGCTCATATTTTATTAATTCAATCGCTACAGAATGGAATAAATAAAAAATGGCAAACTAAGTGAAAATAGGCCATTGCTTTAGTACAAAATTACGAACGAAAAATATTAATATACTGTGAAATGTTCGTGATTTCGTTGACTCAGACCGATTAAATTGATACACTTATACAGTTAAAAAAACCAATTGTTGCTGGAGGTGCTCCTATGTCTTCCGTAGTTGTTGTCGGTACACAGTGGGGAGATGAAGGGAAAGGAAAAATTACAGACTTCCTTTCTGAAAATGCAGAAGTAATTGCACGTTATCAAGGCGGAAATAATGCAGGACATACGATCCGTTTTAACGGTACAACGTATAAGCTTCACTTAATTCCATCTGGAATCTTTTATAAAGAGAAAATTTGTGTAATCGGAAACGGAATGGTAGTAGATCCAAAAGCATTAGTCAAAGAGCTTGCCTATTTGCATGAACAAGGTGTTACAACCGATAATTTACGCATCAGCAACCGTGCTCATGTGATCCTTCCTTACCATTTAAAGCTCGATGAAGTAGAAGAGGAAAGAAAAGGGGCCAATAAAATCGGAACGACAAAAAAAGGAATTGGCCCAGCTTATATGGATAAAGCTGCTAGAATAGGCATCCGAATTGCTGATTTATTAGATAAAGACGAATTTAAACAAAAACTTAGCCAAAATTTAAATGAAAAGAATCGCCTTTTAGAAAAATTTTATGAAGTCGAAGGCTTTCAATTAGAAGATATTTTAGATGAGTATTACGAGTACGGCCAACAAATAAAACAATATGTTTGTGATACCTCTGTTGTTCTCAATGATGCACTAGATGAAGGTAAGCGTGTTTTGTTTGAAGGTGCACAAGGAGTCATGCTCGATATCGATCAAGGTACTTACCCATTTGTTACATCCTCAAACCCAGTCGCTGGAGGAGTTACCATAGGTTCAGGTGTAGGACCAACTAAAATTGACCATGTGGTTGGTGTATCGAAGGCTTACACAACAAGAGTGGGAGACGGTCCATTTCCGACAGAATTAAAAAATGAAATTGGAGACCAAATCCGTGAAGTTGGACGGGAATATGGCACCACAACAGGAAGACCGCGCCGCGTGGGCTGGTTTGACAGTGTTGTTGTCCGCCATGCACGCAGAGTGAGCGGAATTACAGATCTTTCTTTAAATTCTATCGATGTTTTAACCGGTATTGATACATTAAAAATTTGTGTGGCCTATCAGTATAAAGGCGAAATAATAAATGAATTCCCTGCCAGCTTAAAGGTATTGGCTGAATGCGAGCCTGTATACGAAGAGTTGCCAGGCTGGAAGGAAGATATTACAGGCTGTAAAACACTAGATGATCTTCCTGCTAATGCAAGACACTATATTGAAAGAGTTTCACAACTTACGGGTATCCCTATTTCTATTTTCTCTGTAGGACCAGATCGTACCCAAACCAATGTAGTAAGAAGCGTATACAGATAATTAAGAGTTTATATCCAGGTTACACAGAAGGCCGCAGACAGCGGTCTTCTCCCATTTTTTAGAAGTAAATCACTTAACAGTAAACCATTACTTATTCTTTTAATCATAAGTGTCGAATAACGATCATACAATGTAATAAAGTATGGAATAATTCTACATAAAAAGGCTTTTTTTGTCGAAAAATAAGGTTAGTGCAATAATACTAGTCCAACATTTTAATAGAGTAGGAAAAAAATAGCATTTATGTTACCATTTTAAGTAATAAATGGGTCTTAATTGTCAGCTATAATACAGTTTTATTACATATTTGGGTCAATTCTTCCCTTTTCCGCATTTTATGGTAGAGTATAAAAGTGTGAATTTATAAGACTATTTTGTAAATAGGTCTTTGTCACTATCTGGAAATTACATACCTTCTATCACATGAGGGGGATTAAACTATGGCTCATTGGAGACATTTATTGTCGAAATGGAAAGAACCAGTGCAGAAAAAATCGAATTTTTTAGTTAAGGGAACAGTAATCTCTACTCTGGCCGTTTCTAGCTTAACGTTAGGCTCAGTTAAAGCTAAAACTGAAGAAGAAGTAGGTCTTTCCACTGTTTACCACGTATATGTAGGAAACGAAAGAATCGGCGTGGTGACGAGTAAAGAAGAAATTGAAAAATGGATTAAAACAGAGCTTGAAAAAGCAAAAGAGGAATATGAGGGTATTGATTTCACTCTCGAAAATCAAATCTCTTATGTTCCGGAACAAGTATTTCAAATCGCTACTCAAGACGACTCTGTTATCAATACATTAGTGGATAAAGTCCAGGTTCAGGCAGAAGCATTTGCAATTACTGTAAATGGAGAACCCGTTACATATGTAGAAAGTGCAGAACTTGCAAAGCAAATCTTAGATTCTATCAAACAAGCATATGTAACAAAAGAGGAGCTCGCCCAATTAACTGCGAGTAGAGAAGCAGCTGTTGAAACAGCCAGCCTCACAGAAAACAACGAAACTAAACTTTTAGACGTCCGATTTACGGATGAAGTTACAGTTTCAGAAGAAAAAGTTACACCTAATGAAATTTTAACCGTTGACGAAGCGTTAAAGCTCTTGCAAAAGGGAACCCTTGAAGAAAAGAAATATCAGGTTCAAACCGGTGATGTGTTAGGAACAATCGCCGCCAAGCATGACTTAACACTTGCTCAACTGTTAAAGCTGAATCCAGGCCTTGAAGAAGATTCAGTTCTTCAAATTGGTAAAGAATTAAATGTTACGGTTTATGAACCGATCATTGATGTCGTTGTTGAATATGAAAAGTATCGCGAGGAAGAAATTCCTTATGAAACAAAAGTAATTGAAGATGACTCAATGTATAAAGGGGAACAAACAGTAAAACAGGAAGGTCAATCAGGTGTTGAAGCTGTCACGTACTTAATCAGAGAAGTAAATGGAGAAAGAGATGGAAAATCTGTATTAGAATCTAAGGTTCTCTCCGCTCCAGTAGAAGAAATCATTGTAAAAGGTACGAAAGTAGTCCCATCAAGAGGAACTGGTGACTTTATCTGGCCTGCAGTTGGCGGATATATCTCAAGTACAATGGGATATCGCTGGGGTAAAATGCATGATGGTATTGATATTGCCCGTCCATCTGATCGCACCATTAAAGCAGCAGACAATGGAGTTGTTGTCGAAGCTGGCTGGGATGGCGGCTATGGAAATAAAATCGTGATTGATCACAATAATGGCTACCGTACTGTTTATGCTCACCTGTCATCAATCAGTGTCAGCGTTGGTCAAACGGTACCACAGGGTTCAAAGATTGGTGTAATGGGGTCAACTGGAAACTCTACAGGTATTCACCTGCATTTTGAAATTCTTCAAAATGGTAAAAACATAAATCCGTTAAACTATTTTTAATTTCCAAATCAGATAAGGGGCTCTCAGCAAAGGCTGAGGGCTTTTCTATTACAGGACTATGATACCGGATCTGATTATTTACGAACGCAGTGAATCATGAAAATCAAATATTTCTTTCCGATAGATAATTTTGGTACATGACCCTTCCCTTTTTAAAGGATAATAAGCAATAATAATCGAATTATTTAGTCTAGGAGCTTCTTACCCGGAGAAGAAAAAGGTTTACAGATGAAACAAACCAAAATCCGTGATAAAGTAAAAAATAAAAAGTTCAATTACAAAGAATCCAATAAAGATTCTCTTTGAAAGGAGAATAGGTATGGAAAAGAAAATATTAGTTGTTGATGATGAAAAACCAATTGCAGATATTTTACAGTTTAACCTTAAAAAAGAGGGGTATGAGGTCTACAGTGCCTATGATGGCAATGAGGCCATTAAATTAGTTGAAGAAGTAGTGCCAGATTTGATTCTGTTAGATATTATGCTTCCTGGGAAAGATGGCATGGAAGTGTGCAGAGAAATTAGGAAAAAACACGAAATTCCTATTATCATGCTGACTGCAAAAGACTCAGAAATTGATAAAGTTCTGGGGCTAGAACTTGGGGCAGATGATTACGTTACAAAGCCTTTTAGCACAAGAGAGCTGATTGCCAGAGTTAAAGCCAATATTAGAAGACAACAGCATGTGGCAAGCCAGGCAGATGAACAGGATGAAAACAGGGAGATTGAAGTTGGAGTCCTTACGATTCATCCTGACGCCTATGTCGTTTCAAAAAGAGGGGAAACCATCGAATTAACACACCGTGAGTTTGAGTTGCTTCATTATTTAGCCAAACATATTGGACAAGTCATGACGCGGGAACATTTGCTCCAAACCGTATGGGGCTATGATTATTATGGGGATGTCAGAACGGTCGATGTTACAGTACGGAGATTACGGGAGAAAATTGAGGATAACCCAAGTCATCCAACTTGGATTGTAACAAGACGAGGTGTCGGTTATTACTTGCGAAATCCAGATCAGGAGTAATTCGTTTTTATGAAAAAGGTCAGTTTTTTTCAATCAATACACCTAAAATTTGTACTGGTTTATATCCTCCTCATTTTAATCGCGATGCAAATCATTGGTGTATACTTTTCGCGGCAGCTTGAAATTCAATTCAAAGAGAACTTTCAGAACTCGATTAGTGACCGGGTAAATCTCCTTTCATATAGTATCGAGGAAGCAATGCTAAAAGAACGGGATGACGATGATCCCACCTTAGAGAAAGATGTATATGATATTTTAAGAGGATATTCCAGTGAAGATATTTTAGAAGTACAGGTTATTAATATTAATCAGCGTATTATTGGTACTTCTAAGGCAGAGAATCAGAACATAGTCGGTCAAAGAACAACCAACGCGCAAGTCAAAAGGTCCCTAGTAGTAGGGATTGCTGAAAATGATATTTTTAGAGACGACACAGGAAGAAGAGTTTGGATCGTCGCCAATCCAATCGAGGCAAAAGGCGAAATCCTTGGAACGATATATTTAATGGCTGATATTGAATCAGTATTCAATCAGCTGCAGGAAATTAATGATGTCTTTGCCAATGGTACAATCATTGCACTGACAATTTCCGTTGTTTTAGGAATATTGCTGGCTCAAGCAATTTCACGGCCAATCTCCGATATGAGACGACAGGCGCTTGCAATGGCAAAAGGTAACTTCTCAAGGAAAGTTAAAGTATATGGGTTAGATGAAATCGGACAGCTTGCATTAACCTTTAATAATCTGACGAAACGACTTCAGGAAGCACAAGCATCAACAGAGGGGGAGAGACGAAAACTAGCCTCTGTTCTTGCTTATATGACAGATGGTGTTATTGCAACGGATCGCAGGGGCAGAATTATCTTAATTAATGAATCTGCGATAGGTTTATTAAATGTTTCACGTGAAACAGCTCTTTCACAACAAATAACAACCCTGCTTGGTATTGAAGATAAGTATACGTTTGAAGATCTGATCAACGAGCAGGAATCGGTTATTTTAGATTATAGTACTACTCATAAACCATATATTTTAAGAGCTAATTTTTCAGTGATTCAAAAGGATACTGGATTGGTAAATGGTTTAATTGCTGTTTTACATGATATTACCGAACAGGAAAAAATAGAAATGGAACGCCGTGAGTTTGTCGCTAATGTTTCCCACGAGCTAAGGACACCATTAACTTCCATGAGAAGTTATTTAGAGGCTTTATCGGACGGAGCATGGAAGGATGAAGAAATTGCACCGCGCTTTTTAGAGGTTACACAAACAGAAACAGAACGAATGATCCGACTTGTCAATGACTTGCTCCAATTATCGAAAATGGACAGCAAAGACTACCGTTTTAGTAAAGAGATTGTTGACTTTACTATTTTCTTCAATCGTATTATTGACCGGTTTGATATTATCAAAGAACAGCATGTGACCTTTACAAGGGAATTACCCTCTAAAGCTGTTTTTGTGGAAATAGATGAAGATAAAATGACACAAGTCCTCGATAATGTTATTTCCAACGCATTGAAGTATTCCCCCGAAGGAGGAAATATTACATTTAGACTGGAAGAAGAATCTGATCAGATTAAAATTAGTGTGTCAGATCAAGGAGTAGGTATTCCAAAGGATCAAGTAAATAAAATTTTCGACCGTTTCTATCGGGTAGACAAGGCAAGATCTAGAAAATTAGGAGGAACGGGGCTAGGACTGGCCATTGCCAAGGAAATGGTAGAGGCTCATGGAGGGAAAATATGGGCTGAAAGTAAGGATGAAGTGGGAACCACTATCTTTATTACATTACCTTATGAACGGACAGATGAGGATGATTGGGCATGAAGAATATAGAAAAAATTAAATCAATAATCTTATCTATTCTTGTCGGCATTAGTCTGGTTCTCACTTATTTTCAATGGATTTATCAGCCAAGTAATGGCGTTATCGCCCCTGATGAATTAATAGGCTCTGTTGAGATAGCGGAAGAGCATAAGGCGGGGGAAGTTATTGTACCAACACAGGTCTTATTTCACCGCAGTGGAGTAACTTATGGAACAGGAAATATCGGAAAAATAACGGAGATGTATGAGAATATCAAAGAGTGGAATTTCTCTGAAACGACAGATATTACATCATTAATGCAAGGGGATAATGTTCTTAACTTAGTTCATGGGAATGGCAGTGTAGAATTCATTTTTGATGATAATGTCCCATTACAATTATTTAGCCGTATTCAAGGATTCTCGGAGAAGTATGTACCGAACGGAAATTTTGATCGTATAGTTCTCGATATGGGCAACTTTGACGGGAATAATTTGCCTGTTTATTTTATTACATACTTTGCCGATGAGAGAAGAATTTATGAAACCAATGCTAGCGGGGCAGCCGTTAAGGAATTCCAAACAAACTATTATCAAATCCCTCAAGGGTTCCCTGTCTATACGTATTATGATGTGGATGAAACCCACCGGATTTACTATCCGGTCAACGAAAATAATGAAGTCAGAATGTACAGCTATAAATTTGTATCTGACTACGTAGATACCAATCTTTTTAGAGATGCCCTTTTCAGCAAACCTAATAATGTTTCAAAAAGGTTTGTAACCGGAGGAGAAGAATATAACGATGGCTTAAGTTTAATGAGTGTTAATTACTTTAGTAATACGTTGTCTTATGTAGATCCAGCCAACGAGCCGGACTCTACTATTTCAATACCTGATTTACATCAGAGAGGTATTGATTTTATTAATGAGCATAAAGGCTGGACGGATCAATTTATTTATGACAGCTGGTCCCCTTTTGAAAATAAAGTTTCGTTTAGACTTTATCATCAAGGATATCCAGTATACAATGAAAAAGGACAAACAACGATTGACATTGTTTGGGGGGATGAAGGAATCTATCAGTACAATCGCCCCTACTTTGCATTAAAAAGTCATCTGCGTCTAGAGCATGAAACGGCAGAAGCAAACTTGCCGCCTGGAGATTTTGTCATTGAAAAACTTCTTCAGCAATTAGATGCAAAAAACCTTCAGGCTTTAAGACTTGGTTATAAATTTGTCCAGGACTCGCAAAACCCTGTAATAACATTAGAACCAACTTGGTTTTACAAACATGCAGGAAATTGGTTATCGATTACTTTTGATGATCAAGGAGGGGAAAAGCGTGGACTGGAGTAGAATAAAGACTATTTTTATAATAGCCTTCTTGATTCTGGATATTTTCTTGCTGTTTTGGCTAAGGGAAAAACAAGACAGTGAAAAACTTCCTTTTTTGAATGAAGCATCTTTTGAGGAAAAATTAGAAGAAAATGAAATTGTTGTAGAAAATGTCCCAACGGAAATCGGGAAAAATCAGTTTCTTATTAATGCCGATTCTAAGGAGTTTTCGGAAGAAGAGTTATTGTCATTGACAAACCAGCAGGTTGTTGTAAAAGAGGGTATTGAAATCACTTCAACATTAGATGAACCGATTCCCCTTGATTTTGAAGTGACTCCCGATAATATGAAGCCACTTTTAGAGGCAGCTGTATTATATGGAGATCAATATCGGTTATGGAAATACGATGAGGATACCCGTACTATTGTTTATTACCAAACTTATAAAGAATTTACCTTATATAATAATCAGAGCGGAAGAATAACATTTTATATAAACCAAAACAATGAAATTACCGGATACACACAAACTATGTTTGATTCGTTTGAAGAATATGGGGAACAAGGAATTCTTGAACCGATGAAAGCATTAGAAACTCTACATTCAAATGGAAAGATTAGACCAGGCAGCACTGTGAATGATATTGAGCTCGGATACTATACTCTTGTTCAGCTGCCGTCTCAGGTACTCGCACCAACTTGGTATTTTCAAGTAAATGAAGATCAGAAATATTTCGTTAATGCAATTGAAGGAACCATTATTGAAATGAATGATCTTAATACGATAACGGAGTGACAACGATGTCTTTGTTTTTTAGTGTTTTGGCAAGCGGGAGCAAGGGGAATGCAACTTATATAGAAACAGATCAGCATCGCTTTCTTGTCGATGCAGGGGTGAGCGGGAAACAAATGGAGGACCTATTTAAACAAATCGATCGAAGCCCTAAAGATTTATCAGGGATTCTTGTGACACATGAACACTCCGATCATATTAAAGGTTTGGGAGTACTGGCAAGAAAATACCAGCTCCCTATTTATGCCAATGAAAAAACGTGGCAGGCAATGGAAAGTCATATCGGTGATCTTGCAATCGATCAAAAGAATATATTTCGGATGGAAGCCGTTCATTCCTTTGGCGGACTCGACATTCAGTCTTTTGGAGTATCCCATGACGCGGCTGAACCCATGTTTTATGAATTTCATTACAAAGGAAAAAAATTGGTGATAATTACCGATACTGGATATGTTAGTGAGCGGATGAAGAGTATTATTCATAATGCAGATGCATACATATTCGAAAGTAATCATGATGTGCACATGCTGCGAATGGGAAGATATCCATGGAGTGTTAAACGGAGAATATTAAGTGATGTTGGTCATGTCTCAAACGAAGATGCAGCCATTGCCATGAGTGAAGTAATGGGAGATCGGACAAAGCGAATTTACCTTGCTCATTTAAGTCAGGATAACAACATGAAAGAACTGGCCAGAATGTCAGTCTCACAAACTTTACAAAGCAAGGGAATCCTAGTAGGTGAAGGCTTTGATCTTTATGATACAGATCCAAAAACCGCTACTTCACTAGTGGCTGTTTAAAAAGTTTGGGAATGAAGCTAAATATTAGTTTCATTCTTTTTTTACACTTTAAGAAAGTATAAAATTTTAGCAAAGTAGCAAATTCGACGCAGCTAAAATTTTTAGGAATAAAGTATAAGTGCAACTAGGCAATCGCCGGCGCCTAAAGGCTTGGCGCTAGCCAAGTTTTCTTTAGGTTATTACAATTAAATGTATTTGTATTTACAAGTGTTCTGAAACCATACTTTTTGTTTGTCGTACTATAATATAAAGAGGAGCTTTGTATGTATAGTGTATAAAAAGTACGGGAGAGCGCAATAATAGGTAGGATAAGTAGAATAAAAACCTTTCTGTACATATCAGTAAAGACAAAAGTGAAACAAAACTCTAGTTTTTACCCGAAAAAGAAAAAGAATTGGTATGCGAAAGGATGATGTTGGTTTGGGATACTATGATCAAGACTACGAACAGCCACCCAAAAATCAGAAGGGGAATAAAGGATACTTGCTCTCAAGTCTAGTCGGTATTGTACTTGGGGCATTATTAGTGATTATTGCGGTACCTGCCCTTATCAATTATAACGTTCTCCCGTACGATCCAGAGACCGAGACAGAAAATGCAGCTGGTATCGAAGGAGAAGCTCCAATACAGCAAAATGTATCAGTAGATGTTACGACACAGGTAACTGCAGCCGTTGAAAAAGCACAAGGCGCCGTTGTAGGTGTCACTAATATTCAGGCGAATAATTTTTGGAATCAGCAGGCGGAAGCGGGAACAGGATCAGGTGTTGTATATAAAAGAGCTGATGATGTAGCCTATATCGTGACGAACCACCATGTTATCGAGGGTGCCGATCAAGTAGAAATTACATTAGCAGATGGCACAAAGGCCCCTGGTGAGATTAGGGGCTCTGATATTTGGACAGATCTGGCCGTCATAGAAATTCCAGCAGAGCATGTTAGAACGGTTGCTGAATTTGGTGATTCCGATGCGCTGACTCCTGGGGAGCCAGTTATTGCAATTGGGAATCCTCTGGGGCTTCAATTCTCAGGCTCAGTCACACAAGGAATCATCTCTGGATTAGAAAGAGCGATACCGATTGATATCGACCAAAATGGTTCAGTAGATTGGCAGGCAGAGGTTCTCCAAACCGATGCAGCCATTAATCCAGGGAACTCTGGAGGGGCGCTTGTCAACATTAATGGTCAAGTTGTGGGCATTAATTCCATGAAAATTGCCCAAAATGCTGTCGAAGGAATTGGCTTATCGATTCCCATTAATGATGCGGTTCCTATTATTGAAGATTTAGAACGTTTTGGTGAAGTACAGCGGCCTTCTATGGGTATCACAATTGGGGGAGATGTCAGCTCTGTCTCCACTTATCACCAAAGAGAAACTCTTCAATTGCCAGAAGATGTGACGAAAGGTGTATTTGTTGCAGGAGTTGTGCCGAATTCTCCCGCTGCTCTGGCTGGTTTACAAGAGCTTGACGTGATTGTTGCTTTAGACGGTGAACCTGTAACCAATATCCTTGAATTAAGAAAACATTTATATAATGAAAAAGAAGTTGGGGACCAAATGGAGGTAACCTTCTACAGGAACGGTGAAAGACAAGAAGTGGTTCTCAAACTCGCAAGAGGAAGTATTTAATGAATCAAAAGGTGTGGATGATTATAAATCCACACCTTTTTTATATATTGTGGACAAGTTAATGTAATCGGTTATGATAGTATACGTGGATGAAATTGTGGAAAACTGTTTTTGGCTAATATTATCGAGGCAGCCACAAATACTTAATAAGTACAAAAAGTTAAAAAACTAAAGTATAAAAAACAGTAAAAAAGTGAGGGAAAGATTTAATGAAATCGTTGATATACTGCTGTTTAGAGCATGTTGATCTGGCATTAGATGATATAGTGGACGAAACGGGAGAGCCGCCGAGTTTAAACAAAGTTGAAGGCAAAAATGAACTATCAACAGGCTGTGAATATTGTCAAAATCCAGCGATATATGTTGTGGGGAACACTCATTCTGACACAATATGTGGACAATAAATGTGTATATGTGGATAACTTCTGTGGATATCTTGTTTGTAAAGTGAGGAAAACCTGTGAATATCACAATTTTGTCGGTTGGAAAATTAAAAGAAAAATATCTAAAGCAAGGAATCGAGGAATATGTCAAACGCATGTCGGGCTATGCCAAAGTGGAGATTGTCGAAGTTCCGGATGAAAAGGCCCCAGAAAATTTGAGTCCCAAGGAAGAGGAAATCGTCAAAGTTAAAGAAGGGGAACGACTCCTGGCAAAAATTAAAGACGAAGAATACGTCATTGCTCTAGCCATAGAAGGAGATACGCCCTCATCAGAAAAATTTGCAGCCAAACTCGATCAGCTTGCTACATATGGAAAAAGTAAAATTACCTTTATCATAGGCGGATCATTAGGATTAAGTACCGATGTTATGCAACGGGCGGATGAAGCCATTTCCTTTTCGCGTATGACATTCCCCCATCAGCTGATGCGGTTAATTCTAGTTGAACAGATTTACCGTGCGTTTCGCATTAATAGAGGTGAACCGTATCATAAGTAAATGAGGTTTTTTATTTAAATATATCCATCGCAGAGAAGTTAGATGTTATGTCTAATACACAGGTAATTTTAAAAACAGCTTAGTAAAATTTCTAAGCTGTTTTTGATCTTAATCCGATAAAATCCGTATAAAAAATATCGAGTGAAAAATCTATGATTACAATATGATGTAACTGTAAGGAGGGATGGAAATGTTACAAGAATTCAATCAATTAATGGATTACATCGAAAGGAATTTAACGAAAGAAATCTCTGGAAAAGAAATATCAAAAATTGTCGGGCTATCTGATTATCACTTTAAAAGAATGTTTTCGTATATGGCTGGAATGTCATTGAATGAGTATATCAAAAACAGGAGATTATCAGTAGCGAATGTTGAATTAATAAACGGTGCGAAGGTGACAGATGTTGCCTATAAATATGGCTATCAATCAATCGAAGGATTTTCAAGAGCCTTTCGTGAATGGTGTGGCTTCTTACCTTCAGAAGTAACGAAAAATAAAATTCAAAAATCATTTCCCAAATATACATTCTTTATAGATATAAAAGGAGGAATATCAATGGAATTCAAAATTGAAAAGAAAGAGAAGTTTAATATAGTAGGTGTATCAAAAAGAGTGCCAATTCAATTCGAAGGTATAAATAATGCTATCTTAGAACTAGCCCAGTCTATTACCGAACAGCAAAGAAATGAAATGCATCAATTAGCTGATTTATATCCTTATCAAGTCTTGAATGTATCCTATGATTATGATGATGGTTTCTTGGAAGAAAAAGGCCACTTAACTCATATGATTGGTTTTGCCACTACTAAAGAAAATCCATTCAATGATTTAGAACAAATTTCGATTGAAGAAAGTTTATGGGCAATTTTCCCTAATCAAGGACCATTTCCTGTTACCCTTCAAGAAACGACCGCAAAAACTTATTCGGAATGGCTGCCTTCTTCAGGTTATGAAATAGCCGGCCTGCCTGGAATTTCTTTTACAAAGCATGGTGGTACTTATGAAAATGTATATAGCGAAGTTTGGATGCCAATAAAGGAAAAAAGTAAGCGTTAGTTATAAAACTGAAGGTATAAGAGTTGTTTTCGAGGGGATGATCTGGTGTTCAGATTACTTCACACAGAATAAAGGGCCATAGGTATAAAACCTCATTTAGAAAGGTCACGGTGAACCGTATCACAAATAGTGGTAAAGCAGAAAATCAAATTGAATGTGGAAGCTAAAATGTTTAGTTAGCAAATGAATGGATAAATTTTCAGCGCTTGACACATGTAGAATGTGTGGTATTGATGTCAAAGGTTGAAAAATAGAAGGGCGGAAAGTGCCAGGAAACTCATATTCTTTATGATACCATAACAAATTCAATTATTCTTTCAGATCTTTGACTGTTGTAATAAGGCTACTGATTTTCTTACTATCAAAAGCCGGAAGGATAACGTAATAGTCCACTTTGCCTTATGAAAACTACAAATCTATTTAGATTTTTCTCTTGACCCTTGCTAAGCCCTGATGTAAACATTAAGATACAGCATGCAGCTTTATAACCATAACGATAAAGAGTCTTAATAAGACCGACAACAATATCGGGTCAGTTGGGCTCTTGTACCAGCTTAAGCTGTCCCAATAGACGTCTGCAACCACATTTGAAAAGTCTGAAGAATTACAAGTTACCACACAAAGATGAGGAGATGAGTTATGAAATTTCTGCTTACATCTGCAGGCATCAATAACAAAAGCATACATGACGCGTTGGTTGACATGCTGGACAAACCGATTGCCGAGTCTAGCGCCCTCTGCATTCCCACTGCGCTGTACGGACACCCCTGGGTCGGCCCCGGCATCAAAGCCTGGCAGTTCATCAGCGGTAATTCCGATCACATGGTCGACCTGGGTTGGAAGTCCGTCGGCGTGCTGGAGCTCACAGCGCTGCCAAGCATCGACGAAGACCGCTGGGTGCCGCTGGTCCGGGAGACGGACGTCCTGCTGGTGGCGGGCGGCGACGCCCTTTACCTGTGCCACTGGATGCGGCAATCCGGACTAGCAGACCTCTTGCCGTCGCTGCGTACAGTCTATGTGGGAATGAGTGCTGGGAGCATGGTGATGGCGCCTAACATCGGAGAATACTTCGTTGGCTGGACTCCACCCAACGGTGGTGATGAAACGCTGGGTTTGGTCGATTTTGCAATGTTTCCGCACCTGGGGATGCTGCCGTATAACACGATGGCTGCTGCTGAGAGATGGGCCGCAGGGATGCAGGGGCCGGCGTATGCAATGGATGATCAAACCGCCATCAAAGTGATCGATGGAGCGGTCGAAATTGTATCCGAAGGGCATTGGAAACTGTTTACGCCATGATCTTACTATGCTGCTAGCTTCTTGGGCGAATGCACCGAGTACTTCAAATCAATGTTGAGGTATTCATCGGGATTCCGTTCAAGTACCAATGGCGGAGAATAGAAGACTTCGATTTTGTTGATGCTTGATCGACTTGTTCGGTGACAACCTAACAGTGATGTACTCGGAGGTCAAATATCAGATTGGATAGGTCCATCCACTTACCTAATAGTCGAAGTCTAATAATCCTCTTAAGAAAGGGAACCAACCAAAACGTCTGCATTAATGATTACTAAAACAGTGATGATCGCCAAAAACACGACGGCTGGCATCGTTTTACCAATCGGATCTTTGACTCTCACATGGGCAAGACACGCAACGATCATATTGATGCCGAGCCAGACACCAGCCCATACAACAGCTTCTGGAACCCAATAGCCGATGATGAGTACGACAGCTCCGACTAATTGTCCGACACCCGTGACGGCACGAAACCATTGTGGAAGTTTAATTTCATTGAAGATGTCGACCCAATACTTAACTCCTATAGTCTTGCTAACCCCTGAAAAAAGAAAATATAAGACAAGTAAAGATTGAAGAACAATTGAAAGTATTTCCATTTTTATTTCCTCCTTTTATTTTCAGTAGTTAAAACCTGTGTTACTGTTTTGCTAGTAGCTTTTCCAGCTGTTTACCCATTTTCACCCAACCAAGTTTCGCTCCGTTGTATTCATTACCCTCATTTTCAAATCCAGTTTGTTCGAGATGCATATGGGTGGTTCCTTCCACTTCTTTCAGTGTCCATGTGACCATTGTATTTTCCCCACCGGTTTCCCAAGTATAAGAAAGCTTAGTTGGTTGATCGACAACGAGCACTTCAGAATTGACAATTCCATCCCAAAATTTATTCGGTTCGGTCCGAAACTGAAATTTATGGCCAACGACCGGTTTAAAATCATTTTCCATTACCCATTTCGCGAGCATCTTAGAATCCGTTAAGGCTAACCATACACGCTCGATTGAACTGGTAAATTGAAAATCCAATGAAACTGTAGGCATCTTATCTTCCTCCTCTAACAATTTCTCCAAAAGTAACTTTTTTTCATTCCAAAATTTTGTATAATACGTTACCCAATCTTGAATTTCCTGAAGCGGTTCTGCATTGAGTCGATACCGTGTTTCCCTTCCGACTTTTCGACTTATGACAATACCTGCATCTTTTAGGATTGCCAAATGTTTGGAAACTGCTGTGCGACCCATTTGAAACTGATCGGTTAACTCATAGAGAGGCAATTCTTCCACTTTTGCCAAGATGTTAATCAACTCGCGCCGTGTTGGATCGGCAACAGCATCATAAACATCTCTTGCTTCATCTTTCTTTTTCAATACTCCCTCCTCCTAGTCTTAGTATGAAAGGACACCATTTAGTGTCATAAATCATACTCCAATAATAAGACACCATTTAGTGTCATGTCAAGTTAATTTTCTGAATTTACCGTATTTTTTTGAAAAAAATTGTTTAGACATATTTTAGACATAAAAAAACCGACTACATACCCCGTAAACAAATGTAGTCGGTTGATTTGTACGTATTTTTAACTGAGTTAGTTCGAAATTAATAATATTGTAAAACCAAACTATGGTACATTGTTGTCAAAGATAATTTTACAAATCTAAAATCTTCTCGACCTACATAATAAAGATAGATAGATTTTGTTTTCTGGCTTAAATTGATCTTAGGAGAGGGAAACAAAATGGAGAAAATAAAATATTTGGGAGTGGCACTGTTAATCGGGGTGCTGATTGGTGTAGCATTTTGGTGGGTAAGTGTTCTACAACAAGAGCTGGAAAATGCCATCGATCAGTCGGAAAAAATAGAACAAGACCGATTAAATAAATTTTTTTCCGATCTTACTAGTGTTTACGGATATCTTTACTCACGGGAGAACGGGTCATTCCTGCTGTTCCTGAAAATCGATGAGGCACTACTCGAAGGCGAATTAACAGGCTCTCTACTTATGATGGAAAAAACGGTGAATGAAAACAACCCGTACAAAGAAACTAGGTATGTTTTGAACGGTATTACAGACGGAATTATACTGCAGTGGTACACCACTGTAGACGGAATATCAACCAAGCTGGAAGGAAACTTTCATGAGTCTGCCGCTAGTTTTGACTTGTCATTTTGGACCACTGATGAAAAACTGTTGTTTCATGCTGTAACTGAAGAAGAATTTAAACAGAGTTACGAGGAATTTAAAACCAAGGTACAAAGATAGACCTCCAAAAAAAGAAGAACCTTATTTTCATACAATCCAGAGAACCTTATCATAAATAAGTGAGATGTTTACTTTTTACAAAAATAAGTGGATTACTGCTTAGCTTTTAGATGTAGAGAAGATTTTATGAAGAGGAGATGTAGAAACATGAACGCGGTGACCTTAGTTGAAGAAACCAGAGCAGGCATAGTTGAAAATGTTCATACCGGTATGATTTGCGGGGTAAATGAAAAAATAGAAACGATTTACTATGCAGGGGATTCTGATCATTACACGTATTATCGGTCTGCAGCTAAACCCATCCAGGCGCTGCCTGTATTTTTATCAAATTGTATAACGAAATATGGACTAACGAATGAAGAAGCTGCTTTGTTTACAGCTTCTCACCGAGGAGAATCCTATCATATCGCTGCCCTTGAATCAATGTTACAGAAATTACCTGTCCGTGAAGATGAATTGTTTTGTCCTTATTCCTATCCCTTAAATGTTAAGCCAAAGGAAGAAATGCTTCGAAAAAATTTGGAGAAGAGAAGGCTATACCATAACTGTGCAGGAAAACATATGGGGTTTGTGACGGTTTGCCGTGAATTTGGATTCCCGGTCGAAGGATATTGGGAAGTGGATCACCCTCTTCAGCAACAAATATTGAAATTGCTTTCGGAGCTGGCGGAATTGCCTCTCTCTGAGATAAAGATTGGAATAGATGGTTGTGGCGTTCCTGTTTTTGCAATTCCACTAAAGAATATGGCGCTAACGTATTTAAAATTAGCATGTCCAGATTTGATTAAAGATCCATTCTTGCAAAAAGCTGTGACGCAAATGATTAATATCATGAATGAACATCCACGTATCGTTGCTTCAGAGGACTTTATTTGTTCCGTCCTGCTTCAGGATCAAAATATCGTAGCAAAAGGAGGAGCACAGGGGGTATATTGCTTCGGTTTAAAGAAAGAAAGGGCTGGCTTTGCTTTAAAAGTGTTAAATGGATCAGAGGATGTCTGGCCTGTGATTATAGCTGGCATTCTCGAGCAAATTAGCTATGAAAACAAACAAACGATAGCTAGTTTACGAGCTTTAAAACCATCAATTTTTAAGAATGATGCAGGGGCAGAAGTGGGGAAGATTAACGAAAAGTTTATATTAACTGGAATGCAAAATACGACTTCAGAAATATATCGGATTTGATACATTAGGGGTTAGCTAGTAACAAAACAAGGTTTTGCAGTTGAACATAATTGTAAGGTGGATGTTTATGCTTAAAGAAGTCTGTGTGGAGAATTTTACGATGATTCCCGATGTGATTGCAAGAGGAGCAGGCCGTATTGAGCTTTGTGACAATCTTGCTGTCGGGGGTACAACGGTAAGTCACGGTGTTGCAAAAAAGACTATTGAATATTGCCAAAGTAAAAATATTAAGGTCATGGCCATGATAAGGCCAAGAGGTGGCAATTTTATTTATAGTATTGAAGAAATTGAAATGATGAAGCATGATCTTATCCATCTAAAACGGTTAGGTACAGATGGAGTAGTGCTGGGCTGTTTAAATAATACTGGCTGGATTGATGAGATGGCTATGGTCACCCTATTAGAATTGGCAAAAGGGTTAGAGGTTACCTTTCACATGGGGTTTGACCATATAAAACCTGAATATCAGTTTAATGCGATTGATTGGCTCGCAAAACACAGAGTACATCGAATCTTAACCCATGGAGGCCCTATGGATTCCCCAATTGAGCATAACCTTCCCAGATTGAAGGAATATATAGACTATGCGGCGGGCAGAATTGTTATCCTCCCTGGTGGCGGAATTACTTATAAAAATCTGCCATTCGTAGCCAAAGCATTAAATATAAACGAAGCTCATGGGACAAAAATAGTCGGCTAAAATACCAGCTCATAAGAAAGGGAGCTTTTTTATTAAATTCTAAAAAACGTCGAGGAATTTATTTACCCTCGGTTTTTGTATTTAATATAGCTATAGTGGATATTAGTCATGGATTTGGAGTTTACTAGATAATCGTATATAAGAATCTATGAAGAAAATAAAACCATACAGTGCAACGAAGAAGGATAGCGGTTCATTTGTAACGGCAAACCAAGGCATTAACCCTAGCAAGAAACTGGGTCTAAGACCTCGGTTTGTGCTTATTCCTAGGGCCATGTGGAAGGTCTTTCTCTTTTTACCAGAAAGTAGCTTTTAACTATCAAAATATAAATAATTTGATAAACTATTAATAGGTTATAATTGATACAGAAAAGGTGTGTGACTATGTCGCTCCATGGCTTTCTGATACTTAAGCAGGAGCGCCTGCATCCTTTCTGCAAATCTTAGGGATAAGGATGAGCAATAATGAGCAACAGATATGCTACAACAGACGTTATCTTAATTGGTGCCGGAATCATGAGTGCAACTTTGGGGACACTGCTTAAAGAATTAGCACCGGACTGGAACATTACAGTGTTTGAGAAGCTCGACAAAGCAGGAGAAGAAAGCTCTAACGAATGGAATAATGCAGGAACAGGGCATTCTGCACTGTGCGAGCTTAACTACACCCCAGAAAAACCGGACGGATCCATAAATATTAGCAAAGCGATAAAAATTAATGAACAGTTTCAGGTCTCAAAGCAGTTTTGGTCTTATCTTGTAAACAGCAATCTGATTCGTAATCCGCAAGATTTTATCATGCCACTGCCCCATATGAGTCTAGTACAAGGGGAAGAAAATGTAGCGTTTTTGAAAAAACGTTTTGAAGCGCTGTCAAACATTCCATTGTTTCAAGGGATGGAATTTTCTGATGACCTTGAAAAACTAAAGAAATGGATTCCGCTTATTATGGAAGGCCGTACATCGAATGAAGCGATAGCTGCAACAAAAATTGACTCTGGAACGGATGTCAACTTTGGTGCTTTAACACGCATGTTGTTTGACCACTTAAAGAATCAAAACGTCGATATCAACTACAAACATCAAGTTGATGATATTAAACGTACCAGCGACGGCTTCTGGGAATTGAAAGTAAAAAATCTTGATAGCGGTTCTGTCCAACGTCATACTGCAAAATTCGTCTTTATCGGTGGCGGAGGCGGAAGTCTGCCTTTGCTGCAAAAAACTGGTATTCCTGAAAGTAAGCATATTGGAGGATTCCCAGTAAGCGGACTATTCCTGGTATGTAACAATCCAGAGGTTATTGCGCAGCATCATGCAAAAGTATACGGCAAAGCTGCAGTTGGTGCTCCTCCAATGTCTGTGCCGCATCTTGATTCAAGATATATTGATAACAAAAAAACGTTATTGTTTGGACCGTTTGCCGGCTTCTCACCAAAATTCTTAAAAAATGGTTCAAATTTTGATTTGATAGGTTCTATAAAACCGAATAATGTCTTGACTATGTTAGCGGCAGGTGCAAAAAACATTCCATTAACAAAATACCTCATCCAACAACTTATGTTATCAAAAGAACAACGTATTGAAGAATTACGCGAGTTTATTCCGAACGCTAAAGGTGAGGATTGGGATATAGTGATAGCGGGCCAACGTGTGCAAGTTATCAAAGATACTGAGGCCGGCGGTAAAGGAACACTTCAATTTGGTACAGAGGTTGTAAGTAGCAGTGATGGCTCGGTTGCTGCATTGCTTGGCGCTTCTCCGGGTGCTTCTACTGCCGTTCACGTCATGCTTGAAGTAATCAAAAAATGTTTCCCGCAACATCTTAAAGCGTGGGAACCAAAAATTAAAGAAATGATTCCTTCCTATGGCGTGTCACTAGCGGAAAACCCAGAGCTTTTCCAAGAAATTCATACTTTAACAGCACAGGCGCTTGGATTAGCGGATAATAATGATAAAAAACATGTTAACCTCGCATAACGAATGGCTAAAAGGAGAGAAACAATGGCTTACAATAATTTAGTAGCTCGAGTTGAATTAAAAAATATTTCGTTTGGTGAAGTCGCTTCTGTTATCGCAAAAGCAGGGGGAGATATTGTATCAATTGATGTGATTAGCTCTAGCGGGGAATCTTCAGTACGCGACATCACAATTGAAGTAAGGGATATAGAGGAGGAACGGGTTCTTGATCATCTGAAAGCAATCCCAGGTGTTAAAGTAATTAACGTTTCAGATCGAACATTTCTCGCGCATTTAGGCGGAAAAATATCGACGAAAACAAAGATACCTATTAAAAATAGAGATGATTTATCAAGGGTTTACACTCCAGGCGTTGCTCGTGTATGTTCCGCTATTTCTGAAGATCCGCGGAAAGCCTATTCTCTGACGATTAAAAGGAATACTGTCGCCGTTATCTCAGACGGGAGTGCCGTACTCGGTCTTGGAAATATAGGACCGCTAGCATCGGCTCCAGTCATGGAAGGTAAAGCTATGTTATTTAAACAATTAGCGGATGTCGATGCCTTTCCAATTTGTTTGGATACACAGGATACAGAGGAGATCATTCAAACAATAAAAAATATAGCGCCTATTTTTGGCGGGATTAATTTAGAAGATATCAGTTCACCACGCTGTTTCGAAATTGAACAGCGTTTGAGTGAAGAATTAGATATTCCGGTTTTTCATGATGATCAGCATGGAACCGCTGTGGTTGTCGTTGCAGGTCTTTTAAATGCTTTAAAAGTTGTCGGTAAAAAAATTGAAAACGTTCGTGTGGTTGTGAATGGAATCGGAGCAGCCGGCGTTGCCATTTGTAAAATGCTTATCAATGCGGGTGTAAAGCGCCTTGTTCCCGTGGACCGTGATGGAGCAATCATTAATGGCGGAACCTATCCTTATCCAATGTGGCAATGGCTCGCCGAACAAGATCAAGTTGAAAAGCAGCAAGGAACATTAAGAGACGTTATTAAAGATGCAGATGTTTTTATCGGCGTATCAAGGGGCGGTGTTTTGTCGGCTGAAGACGTTCAGAAAATGGCAGAAGATCCAATCGTTTTTGCGATGGCTAACCCTAATCCCGAGATTTCCCCAGAAGAAGCTCTTGAACATGTTAGAGTATTTGCAACAGGACGCAGTGATTACCCAAACCAAATTAATAACGTTCTAGCATTCCCTGGCATTTATCGTGGAGCTCTCGATTGTCGGGCAACTCATATTAATGAGCCTATGAAGCTTGCTGCAGCTCGTGCGATTGCTGCGGTCGTAACGGATAAAGAATTGAACGAGCACTATATTATTCCGAGTATTTTTAACGAGCAAGTCGTTTCAAAAGTACGACATGCTGTTATACAAACAGCTATTTTAACAGGGGTATCCCGTCGTATCCCCAAAGATTTTAGATAGAGGTCATCTCTTTCCTTAATTTAATCAATCCTTTTTATTTGTTTATTTAACCCTAATTCTTTTGTAGAGTTAGGGTTTTTTGGTGTTTGAATTTGGATAACAATCGGAAAGGAGAATCATCCGGATTACGCCAAATCTAATAGCTACTTGGTATTTTAATAGTAATACTGACACATGTTTTGGGGCTCGATATCATTCTGTAGTCTCATTTAAACAGCAATTTTCGAAGGTATACGACAATTGATACCAATCTGGTCCATGTAAAACTACCTATTTTTCTGATTGAAATGTTAGTTTTAATAGATTGCGATTGGTAAGCATGACCTATGGAATGAAGAAATACCATTATTAAACATTAATCCCAACGAAATCTTATAACCGACTACCTGTTTGACTGCTATAAAACGAAATATATATGTCTATTTTCATATATTTCATTACTCGAAATATGTCTAATGAATAGCTCGAATACTCTATTAAAGCTATCAAAAATAACCTATAAAATAGGAGCAAGCAAAAAATAAGGTGGAGGGATATGTTGATGAGTTTGAGAAAAAAAATCTTAGCTGTTTCTTTATCTAGTTTAATCGCATTAGGGACTCTTACCGCTGTAACTCTTCCAGCGGGTGCTGTTGGAAATGGTCCAGAACCTGGCCATGGTTCCATCCAAACATCAATCCTGCATACTTATGAAAGCATGGCAGACTACCTCAAAACTCAAGATGCAAAGCAAGACGCGATGGAGCTTGAAGTCATTGGACAGACTGTTAAAGGACGAGATATTTATCTAGCAAAATACATCTCTAATCCAGAAAATCCAACTATTTTATTTCTAACTCAGCAGCATGGAAACGAACAGCTTACAACTGAAGGAGCTCTAGAATTTATCAAACACTTAGGTACCAACAAAACAAAAGGTGTTTTGGAAAATGTAAACATACTTGTTCTTCCAATGCTGAATGCAGACGGTGCCATGGGTGATGTTAATTTTTCGCTTGATGACTACTTAGCAGACGGGGATCGCCATCTTACCCGTTATAATGCAAATGAAGTTGACTTAAACCGGGAACATGATAAAGCTGTTGAGGATATGGAAGTTGAAGTAAAAGCATTGCATGAAAATGTGTTTGCAAAATACGATATTGATTACATGATTGATTTACACCATCAAGGAGCAATGAACGAAACGGAGGGTGAACTTGTTTCTGGATCCATCCTATATCCAACGAATTCCGCAGTAAAACCAGAAGTTTTAGAAGGATCTAAAAAGCTTGGGGCTGTAGTGTATAACGCACTTGAAAATACGGGTTGGGGCCACATAGGTAAATATAATGGCGGAAGTGGTGCCAATATTGGGCGTAATGGAGCTGCGGTTCGTTATGATATTTCAACCCTTCTTTTTGAAATGCGCGGAATGTCTGATCACTATATCGAGTCATACGCCCTAGGTCAAAAAAGTAATGGGTATTTGATTAAGCAAACGATTATTACATTAGACACAACGGTAAGAGCCATTGCAGATGGATCAATTGAAAATGCTGATACAAGCTTCTGGGATACTCTTCCGACGCAAACAACAAGACCAGGTGAAGAAGATAGTGAATAACATCTTGCATTCTGTTTCTATAGCGGCAAAAAAACTGTTGAAGCTGGTTATATATTTTTCAAAAGTCAAAAACCTCTATCCAAATTTGGGTAGAGGTTTTTGACTATAGAAGTAATCGAATTGATTCACTTATATAATCAGTTATTAAATATATTGGCTAACCGTTCACGGCTGTCTTTCATACATTATCAGTAATATAGGCAAGTGTACCGTGGAAGGAGAAATTGGAATTGAGGAGATTAATCCTTGATTTACTTAGAAAAGGTGGATTTAGATTATATGCTAGGCACGGGGAAGCAACACTGGGAGAAGATCAGCCTTATTTAAATTTCGATTCGTGCTTTACCCAAAGAAATCTTTCAGATAGGGGAAGGAGACAGGCTCTTTACTACGGAGCTGCTCTCCGTAATTTGCAAATTCCTATCAGTTACCCAATTGTAGCGAGTCCTTTTTGCAGAACAAAAGAAACGGCCCAATTGGCATTCGGCAGTACAAATGTGCAAATGGATCCCTTTTGGATTGAAATTTATAAGTTGAACAGAAACTTGTCAAATATAGAACAAAAAAGAATCTTAGACTCCCTTCGTACCGTGTTAGAAATTAAACCCCCATATGGAAGCAATCAGGTTATTATCGCTCACAGTTTTCCAAAGGGTATTGGGCTTGGGCAAATCCCACATATGGGAACAGTAATTGTTTGGCCTAAGGGACAAGGAAAAGGCTATGAAATCTTCGATAAATTATCTTTATCAGATTGGGGGTGATTTTCAGTATTTTTTTATTCCAGAGGCAAACCAGTAGTGTTAATATGTCCATTTATAGATTGATTACGATTAAATTAAGGGAGACCATTTTTAAACTGTGCCAAAAATTAAGGGAGATTTACTCAGTCATTTCGAGATTCCAAAACATAACAATATTGATATGTGGATAAAAAGGAGGCAAAAAAATGATTGATGTAACCCAACTTATATGGATTGGTGCAGGTGCCGGTATTATACTTCTTATTGAAGCTTTAGGGTGGTTTTATTGGCGAATTTGGGGTAAACCTTCTATTCGCGAATATGTATCAGAAGAAGAGGAGCCTGATGGTGAATACCAAATTATCAAACGGGTAAAAACACCGACACAACGAATCGCCCTTGTTAAACATCAAGATGAACTGCTTATATATTCGAATGGAGATGTAATGTTTGGAACAACTGAAGACGATGAAATATATGCTGAAGCATTAATACATGTACCAATGGCAGCTGCGGGTAAACGGGAGTCCATTCTGATAATTGGCGGCGGTGGGGGAATTACAACAAGAGAAGCTCTTAAGTATCCAGAAGTAAATAAGATCACGACAGTAGATATAGACGAAATTATGATGGATTTTGGTAAAAATTTGGAACCGCTCGTTAAATTTAATAAAGGTTCATTGAATCACCCCAAAGTAAAAACGGTGATAGAAGACGGACGAAAATTTGTTGAAGAAAATCATGAGAAATGGGATGCCATTTTCATAGATATTCCTGAACCGAGCGGGGAATGTCCGGAACTAAGCCGGCTCTTCAGTTTGGAATTTTTTAAGCTTTTAAAAGAAAGATTGGAACCAGATGGCGTGGTTAATATCTCTTGTCCTTCGTTAGCCTATATACCTGATTACCTCTGGAGTGTACATGCCACCTTAACAGCAGCAGGATTTCATGTCTTGCCTTATCATTTCGATGTAATCTCAGAATATGAAGATGACTACGGGTTTTGTATGGCAACAAACCGCCCCATTTTTCCAGATGAAATAACCATTCGTATTCCTACACGTTACCTATCAAAAGCGAGAGTTCAGGATATGTTCTATATTCCTTATAACTATAATAAATACTGGTCAAATAATAAAATTCAAACAGATAGTAATCTAGCTCTTGCCGAAATTGTTGATGATTGGGATGATTAATTAACTAAAAATTTGCAAGCTGCCAAAGGAACTTTTACAATAATAGATACTAAAAATAAAAGTAAAACAGGTGACAATGATGGAAAAATCTATTGCTGAAAAGCTAAACCTACAAAAATATGAAAAGGCAGCAGTACTAAATCTACCTGAAGGTACAGATTATTTAGCGGAACTAGAAGATTATGATACAGACCTTACCAGCAGTTCGTACGATCTTATTTTTGCCTTTGTGTTAGATCTAAAGTCCTTAAAGGCATTAGTTGATCGGATAATTGAAAAAAATATCCTAAACAAAAATGGCTATATTTATTTGGCCTATCCAAAAAAGGGCAATAAAGTATATCCTACGTTTATTCATCGTGATGAATTATTAGGTGGTTTGGGCGCAGATGCAAATGGATATATTGGGTCTAGCAACGTTAAATTTGCCCGGATGGTAGGGTTAGATGATGTATTTACAGTTGTTGGTCTCAAGGAGGATGCCAAAAGCAAACATCAGACATCCACAAAAGCAAGTCAGTGCGTAGATGATTATATCGAGCTTATTCCGCAAATTGAAAAAGACCTCGAAGATACACCTGAACAGCTAGCCATCTATCAATTACTTTCTCCAGGTTACCGGAAAGATTGGGCCAGGTTTGTGTATAGTGCCAAGCAGGAAGAAACTAGAGCCAAACGCCGTGAGGAAATGAAAATAATACTGGCTGCCGGTTACAAGAGCCGCGATCTTTATCGCAGGGATCATTCATAAGATATACATTGGGTTTGATTTGAAAACAAAAAAGGAGAAGTTTCTTGTATGAGAAAACTTCTCCTTTTTATTATGTCTGGTTCAGTGTTAAAACTGGCCATTTTATAAAAAATGGCATCAAGTATAAGTCACAAACGATATGACTGTGCCAAATGAATCAAACTAAATAGGAGAGTATATGCTAAATAGAAAACATAATTTCACTGCCAATTGAACTATTATAAGCTGAGTTCTTTTTAAAGTTTTGGGACTAAACCATATGGCGGTAATTAAATAAGGCTGTTTTCGCAAGGATTGTTGCTACTTGAATATATTTTTTGAACTGAAGTGGAATGGAGTGGAAGACACTTGACTCCTCATAAAATGCATTCGCATTTTCTTCGTGCGATGCTTATGCTGCCGAAGCCTTCCTTGTCCTGGGAAGAAGAGTGAGCCTCTAGACCCCGCAGGAAAAGCCGAGGAGGCTCAGGCCACCTCCCCGGGGAATCTTGTGTCTGGAGCGAAATGGAACGGACATGTGTGCCTCCATTAAAAAACAACAAAGTATGCGAAAACAGCCTTAAATAAATAACGAGAGGTGAAGCAAATGAAAAATGCTTTCTTTGAGCAGGCACAACGATTTGGGAAATCCTTTATGCTTCCGATTGCCGTGCTCCCAGCCGCTGGATTGTTGCTGGGAATCGGCGGAGCCTTCAGTAATCCGGCAACGATTCAGGCCTATCCATTTTTGAATCAGCCGTCTCTTCAAGCGATCTTTTTAGTTATGTCTTCAGCGGGAAACATTATTTTTGCCAATTTAGCAATTATCTTCGCAGTTGGGGTTGCGATCGGACTTGCAAGGTCTGATAAAGGAACAGCAGCCTTAGCAGCTGTACTAGGTTACCTGGTTATGAATGCAACTATTAATGCTATGCTGAATATAACGGGGAACCTGGCCCAAGAGAATCTGGCTCAAGTCGGACAAGGTACAATCCTTGGTATTCAAACACTAGAAACAGGTGTATTTGGCGGGGTTGTTTTAGGTTTAATGACTTACTTTCTTCATCAGAGATACAATAAAATCGAATTGCCGCGGTTCCTTGGATTTTTTGGGGGATCTAGGTTTATTCCGATTGTTACTTCATTTGCATCGATCTTATTAGGTATTGTTCTTTATTATATTTGGCCAATTATACAGTCAGGGATCTTTTCTTTAGGCGGGCTTGTAGAGGCTACAGGCTATATCGGAACATTAATCTATGGATTTGTTTTACGTATGTTAGGTCCATTTGGTTTGCATCATATTTTTTATATTCCTTTTTGGACAACAAGTCTTGGCGGATCCATGATTATTGACGGGAACCTGGTAGAAGGAACCCAACGGATCTTCTTTGCCCAGCTGGCTCAGGCCGATGTAGAGCAATTCTACATTGGAACCGCCCGTTTTATGGCCGGAAGACATATTACGATGATGTTTGGTCTTCTTGGTGCCTGCTTAGCGATGTATCATACAGCTAAACCGGAAAATAAAAAGAAGGTTGCCGGCCTAATGCTTTCAGCAGGATTAACCTCATTTCTTACAGGCATTACAGAACCTATCGAATTTTCCTTTTTATTTATTGCCCCAATTTTGTATGTAATCCATGCCTTTTATGATGGTCTTGCTTTTATGATGGCTCATATTTTTGAAATAACAATCGGGCAAACCTTTTCCGGTGGTTTTATAGATTTCCTTTTATTCGGTGTCCTGCAAGGGATTGATAAAACAAACTGGATTATGGTCCCAATTATTGGGGTCCCATGGTTTTTCCTTTACTATTTCACTTTTAGGTTTATGATAAAGAAGTTTGATTATAAAACACCTGGGCGTGAGATTGAAGAGGCTGAATCAGTGTCATACACAAAATCAGAAAGAGCTGTAGCTATAATTAACGGACTGGGTGGAGAAGCAAACATTAAAGATGTAGATGCCTGTGCAACCCGTCTGCGTGTAAGTGTTCATGAAGCAGATCTTGTGAAGAAGGATGATTTGATGAAAACAGGAGCAAAAGGTGTGGTAGCAAGCGGTACAGGAGTTCAGGTTATTTATGGTCCTGAAGTAACCACGATTAAAAATCAAGTTGAGGAAGCGTTAGGAGATAAAAAAGAATGAGGATATTTGAACAACTGGACAAACAACTGATTGTGTCTTGTCAGGCGTTGGAGGATGAACCGCTGCACTCCCCGGAGATTATGGGGAAAATGGCTTTAGCCGCGATGCAGGGAGGTGCAAAGGGTATTCGGGCCAACTCAGTCGCAGATATCAAAGCTATTCAAAAACAAGTCAATCTCCCTATCATCGGGATTATTAAACAAGATTATAATGACAGCCATATTTACATCACCCCGACGATTAAGGAAGTAGACGCATTATTGAATGCAGATGTAGAAATTATCGCGATGGATGCGACGAGCCGTAAACGCCCTAATAATGAAAAGCTTGAAGATATTGTCCGCTATGCTAAACAAAAGCGGCCAGAGGTAGCATTAATGGCTGATATTTCATCACTTGAAGACGCAGTTCGGGCTGAAGCGTTAGGCTTTGATTGCATCTCTACTACTCTCGTGGGCTATACCGATGAAACAGAAGGAAATAATATTGCGAATGAAGAATTCGCACTTTTAAAGGAAATCAAGGCAGCTGTATCGAAGCCTGTAATTGCGGAAGGTAAAATTGATACACCTGAAAAAGCGGCAAAGGCACTGCAAAATGGAGCCGATTTTGTAGTGGTTGGAAGTGCCATTACACGTCCGCAATTAATTACGAAAACCTTTGTGGATGCTATTAAAGAGCATAGCTAATGTATTTTTCATATACAAAAAAGACTGTTTTTTGGTGGGGAAATTCCCTTTTCAAGACAGTCTTTTTTTGTTATTTAAATGGGTTATAGAAGCGGCTGCCATCATAAAACGTAATCATTAAGGAACCAGTCCAAATAATAAAAAATAATATGATAGCAACAAAATCTATTTTTTGAAAGGGCTTCGCACTATACCAGGTTCTTTTTCTATGTTTTCCAAAGCCGCGAAGATCCATGACGTTACTTACGACTTCTATCCGGTCTAAGCTTGAGAAGATTAAGGGCGTAATAATCGATGCCGCATTTTTAATCCGTTTGGACAGTTTGGTTTTTTTAGACATATCAATCCCGCGTGCTTGTTGACATAGTGATATAGTTCGAAATTCTCTTTGAATATCGGGGATATAACGTAATGCTAAGGCAACTGCATAGGATATCCGGTAGCTGACCCCGATTCGATTTAGAGACGAGGCAAATTCACTTGGCTGAGTAGTTACGATAAATAGCAGAGCAACGGGAATAACAACAAAATATTTTAGTGAAATATTAAATAAATAAAATAATTGTTCTGCTGTTAATGCGAAGTGACCTGCTCCAATCAGAATGTGTATCGACTGATATATCTCCACTCCCTGCTGAGGAGAGAATATATAAATAGCAATATTATTAAACAGCATAAAGGCTAAAATAAAGACAAGTACATAAGAAACTTCGCTTATTTTTACCTTAGATAATTTAAAAATGATTAAACTAATTGCGAAAAGAAAAAGCAGAATTCTTGTATCATAGGTTAACATGGCTGCAAAAGTCCACATAATAAAGCAAAGTAATTTTGTAGCTCCGGTTAACTGGTGAATCGGGGATATTCGTTCAATATAAGATAACATTTCTACAGCCATCTCATTCTTGCCTCCCGATCATAATCTATGAACCGTTGAACAAAGTCAGTGGGATTATTAATTTCAGCAAGCTTTGCGAGTTCAAATAGTGAGGTTTCTTTAAGGTTAGCCTGTTTCATAAGCTGATTATTAGCTATAATATGAACGGGTTTGTCATCAGCAAGTATTCCTCGATTTCCAATGACAATTGTTCGAGTTGTGTATTCAAGCATAAGATGCATATCATGAGTGATCATCAAAATGGTAACCCCTTGATTATTCAACTCAACTAAAAACTCCATAATCTCAGTATAATGGCGAAAATCCTGACCAGCAGTCGGTTCATCTAAAATAATCATTTCTGGTTCTAAGACTAGAATAGAGGCGATGGTAACCCGCTTTTTCTGGCCAAAACTTAATACAGAAATTGGCCAATTGCGATAAGGATATAAACCGCAGATTTTCAATGTCTTTTCAACCTGTTTTGAAATTTTATCTTCTGAACAGCCCCTTGCTGCAAGGCCTAAAGCTACCTCATCAAATATCTTATGCTTTGATATCATGTGGTTAGGGTTTTGCATAACCATGCCGATAAGAAGTGAACGCTCACTGATTGTTTTATTACACAGATCCCGTCCATTAAAAAGAATCCGGCCAGATGAGGGTTTTTCAAAGCCGCAAATGAGCTTAGTTAAAGTAGACTTCCCTGCCCCATTTTTGCCAGCCACACTCACCATTTCGCCTCTATTGATTGATAAGGATATATTATTTAAAACTTCCTTTCCTGCCTCATAACGAAAGGAAATACTCTCAAGCTCTAACAATGGTTCTGAAAAGAAGGATGGCTGGCGAAGAGGCTTGGATTCAAAGCATTCTTTGAGTTTGTCTTTCCACCCATTCAAATTTAGTGTGTTAATATGCGCTGGATTCATAGTAGATAAGACTTCACAGCCAGCATATTTCAGTGCTTTTATGTATAAGGGCTCTCTTAAATTAGTTTTTTCTAATACATTTGAAGATAATAGCTCAGAAGGAGAAGTATCACTGACAATTCTGCCTTGATCCATAACAATAATTCGGTCCACGCTGCGATGTAAAACATCCTCTAAGCGATGTTCAACAATTACAATCGTTTTATCCGTTTCCTTATGAATCCGGTCAATCAGTTCAATCGCATATTTTCCTGTAGCCGGATCAAGATTAGCGAGAGGTTCATCAAATAATAAAATATCTACTTCATCAACCATGACACCTGCTAATGCGACTCTTTGCTTTTGGCCGCCAGATAAATGATGAATAGAGCAATGGAGGTGATCGTCTACCTCCACCAGTTTTGCAATCTCTTTTACTCTTTTTTTCATAGCCTCTTGTGGAATACACTCATTTTCCATCGCAAACGCAATGTCTTCACTCACTGTGAGTCCAACGAACTGACCATCTGGGTCTTGTAAAACAGTGCCTACTGTTTTCGAGCGGGTAAATAAATCCTGTTTGAGCCCATTTTCAGATTTTATGTTCAGTTTTCCGCTAACTTCCCCCTCATATGAATGAGGAATTAACCCATTGATACAATGAACAAGCGTACTTTTTCCTGAACCGGATGGACCGACTATTAAAATCTTCTCACCCTGATAGATTGTAAGATTAATATCTAGTAAAGTAGGTTTCAACTGACTGCGGTATTTAAAAGTGTAATTATTAAATTCAATGATAGGTATTCCCATTATGTATCCCGTCATTTCTAAAACGAAGTAGTTTTTGTATTTCCCTATTTTTATGTATCACTGGGATGGCATTCATGAAAAGAAGCCTGAAGCGAAAACTTCCGGCTTAGGCTTCTAAGTCTAAGCTATCTGTCTTACTTCGAGTTTTGGCGTAGGCCGCTAATAAAATTGAACCAATTACCCCCACTGTTACTATATTAGCTGCACCAGCTACTAGCCCTTGGACAAATACTTTATTAGCTGGTTCTGCATAGATTAATATATCTAATATGGGTGCGACCAAGAACCAGCCAACCGCTTGAGCAATCCCTTGAACAACATTAAACGTAACAATTTGTTTCGTTCCCAATACGCCACTTTGAATATTGATTTTTTTCCATGCTAAACCCATTAAAAGTCCAACGATACCTGAAACAATAACCCAGCTCCACCAAATGGACCCCCACATAATGGCGTCTTTTAATGCATGACCAATAAAACCAATAAGTGCACCAGCAATTGGGCCAAAAATTACAGACATAAGTGCTAAAAAGGCATAGGATGTTTCAATATTCGTATTAGGAATACCTGAAGGAAGGGAAGCAAAACGTCCCAGGATTAAAAAGACAGCGGTTCCTATCCCAATCGCTACAACAGTTTTTGTAGAAAGTGCTTTGTTTTGCATACTGTTTTCTCCTTTTCTTATTCATATATGATCTTTGGCGCTTTTCGAAGCGATATTCGCCAATTGGATCCAGTCCCAATACTATATACTTCTGCAAATGAACCCTGATTGATAGCGATTGCCAAGTTATCTAGCGAATTTATGTAAACCAATGGCTCTCCGATACATAAATCTGCAAAAGAACGTCCGTAGGTCATGAAATTTTTATAAACTTTTTTATTATCATTTTCGATCAAGACTTCTGCCGAGTCTCCATATTGCATTCCTAGGTCAAGAAAAAGTTCCCGACTGATATTAGTCCATACATTTCCAAATCGAATATCGAGAATGTCAATCATTCCAGTAAGAACCCCATGGGATAGACTTGCTTCAAAAAGAGGCAGCAAAATTATAGAATCAATTGAATAAATTGGACCAACCTCTTCAAAAGAAATAGTATGAGATGCAAGTCTAGCACCAGTATAGGCATAAATATCCCGTCCGTGGAACGTATGAGAGGCACCAGCCTTAGGCAAACGGTTTTTTTGCTCATCAATGATTCTTGCTTCTATGATTCCGATGCTATGATGAATATGGGTAAGAGTTCCGTTATCAGGTGTGACAATAAAGTGATTAGAGCCAGTCTTAACAACAACACTTTTGCGATCGCTCCCCACACCTGGATCGACGACTGAAACAAAAACCGTATTTTCTGGCCAATAAGGAACAGTTTGCAATAAGCGATATGACCCTTCCCAAATATTGTATGGGGGAATATCATGCGTTAAATCAAATAGAGGTATGGAGGGATCGACCGTATGAGCGACCCCATACATGGCACTGACAGCCCCGTCACTCAAGCCAAAATCTGATTGCAGTACCAATGCATTACTCATTCATATTCCCCTTTCAACTCGTTATCATATAAAGAAAATGCATATATTTAATTTTTTATTACTATAATTTTTTTCTAAAATAAAAAAACACTCCTCATCTAGTATTAGACAAGGACGTATCATTAATTACAGATTTTATTGGTTAAAAACCCCTCTTTCAAGTGAGGAAAGAACCATTTTTTTACAATAGGGACTTGAGAAATTATACACATTCAATAGATTTTAAAGGACATTGACATGTAGACATCTATAACTCTAAGAGAGAGATTTCCCTCATTTTCTCAGGAAAATCAATAAACGGATTGCGATTTCCCTGAATTTCATAAATTGCTTGGTTACGGTGCTTTTCATACAAATCTGGAGGGAATTCCTGATGCCAGGCAAGTAAGAGGTTTATGTCAACTTTTTCTCTAAAGGAAGGTTCGATCTGGTCAGGGTATCTTAGTAAAAAGTACAGCATGGCTCTTGCTGCAGGACCCTTGCCATTTTCGGGCTCAAATAAGCCATTTTCGGCCATCCCGCAGGTTTTTTTAACTCGTTTGATGGAGAAATCTTCAGGATTATAATCGGCAAAGTCGTAATAAGGGAAATTACTTCTAATCGAATTACAAACAGGATCGCAGGTAAATAAATGATGGAGGTCACCGCGCATAGGTTCTTGTTCATTAAACCAGGACTGTGGAACGACGTGCTCACAGTTATATTTAAAGTTTTTTTCAATTTTATTAAGGAGTGAATCAATTGGTTCATGAACTGGATTAGCAGTAGCTTCAATTTCGCGGATACGTTTTAAAGAAGTGTCAAAATCCTCTTGTATAATCTCTATTGCTTGTCTGGTTTCTCCAGAATATATACTAGTAAGAGTCCCGTCAGGACGCAAATCAACCCATGGATACACATACTCAATGGGATCATAAGGTATCTGATTGGTATGTGTTACTTGTAACAGATGTTTGAGTGCAGAAATAACATGACTGGTATTAGAGTCTTCAAAGTCGATGTTTTCATAGTATTGTTCGATTGCAGTATTATTTTTCTCCTCATCGAAGTAGACAGTCTGATCTTCCTTTATTTTCGTTGTAGTTCGTGCAAGCTGAGAAAAAATTTGATCAAGACGTTGGTGATTGCTAATCTTTGAAAGAAATTTCATCTCTTGCTGCTTTGTTAATGCAATCATTGAGACCCCTCCTTATACATATTGAATTAACAGTGTTATTAATAAAGATGAAGCCCTCATTAAACAAAGAGAAGGCTTCATGCTGTTCTATCAAAACTATTCTTCTGTTTCAGTTTCTGTTTCTTCTTGTTCAGTTGTATCTTCCGCAGTATTTGGTTCCTCTTCTTCTCCAGATGCGCATCCGAATAATACTCCAGTGGAAAGGATGGCAGCGAGCATAGCTGATGTTGATTTCTTAAGTTTCAACATAATCACCTCTCTAACCATTTTGGATTCGCTACCCATTGTAATTTGAAATTATTAATTTAATATGAAATAAATGTAAATTATAGGATGAACACCCATTATTGATACTTTTTTCCTATTAATTACAAAAACTATGGACGACAGGATTATTAAAGCTGAATCTTTTTGGGATTAACGGAACCTATGTCCGCTTAAACCAATCCTGAGGTAGTTACAGATTTCTAACGGACACTAGTTCCGTTATTTGTGTCAAAACGGGCGATTTCTGAAATTTTAGGACACTGGTTCCGTTATATTGCTGAATTACGGCGATTTTTTGATGATTTTGGGTAAATAACGGATTTGATGTCCTATCCTATCAATAAAACTGAGTTTTTAAGCGAAATAACGGAACTTATGTCCGTACTCACTAGTATTTTGGAGCACACAAGCATTCTATCGGACACCAGTTCTGTTAATTTGCAAAAACACAGCTCGTATTTCTTTTATATAGGATAGATCAACCAAATAGTAGAGATTATACCTTTGAATTACCCCTTTTTATTAAAGTAAAAACCTTATTAGGTGGCTATTCTTTTAAATGTAACAACCTATCCTTATTCAAAAATTCAAGTACACAAATTCGTTTACATGTTTACTGAGTGTAAACTTTTGTACACGTTTTAGTTTGCATGTATACAAAGTTGTATACATGCAGCGATAACGGGAGGTATGCGGATTTGTCATCAAAGTTTACGAAAAAGTGTACAAAAACACTAGAGTTTACAAGGTGTTTACAGGTTTACGTTTTTGTTTCTTTTCATCTGTAATTATTGCCGAATCTATCAAACTCTTATACCTTTAAAAATACAAACTAGTATTACGTTTAAAAAATGGAATAAAGGGAGAGGGATGGAGTTCATGACGAAATCAAGAATGGCAGCAGTAGATGTCGGTAATGATTCGATTAAGGCGATTTTTGGTGATTTGGAGTACGAATTAAATATTCCTAATATTGTCGCGAGAGATATAGAGGATCGGCCAGTAATTGGAATTGGGGAATTAGATAATAAGGACCCTCTCGAAGGAATACATATTAAGGTCCACTCACCTGCATTAAAAGAAAATAATGGAATCTATCGTGTTGGTCATTTAGCAACCAAAAGTGACAATGCAACAGAATTAGATCCAGGCAGCAGTAAATCAGAGGAAGATCAAACGTTAATTATGCTTTTTGCCACATTGGCCTTAGATGCAGTAGATGAGGAGAATGCAAAAATATTTCCCCGGACAAAAAATGTGATCGATGCTAATTATACCCTGGGAACAGGACTTCCCCTTCGTGAAGTAAAGGAAGGAAAAGATGCCGGATATCGCTCTAAATTAGTCGGTTCAGTTCATCAGGTAGAATTTTTAGTTACACCACGATATCAGGGGATAAAGGTTAATATAAAATTTAATGAAGTTAAGGTCTACCCTGAAGGTTTTGCTGCTTATATTAATCTAGTAATGGATAATGACTTAAAAATAATCAACAAGGATTTAATTCACAAACGAATTTTAATCCAAGATATCGGAGGATTATCAACCGATATTGCTGTTATTAAAAACCAAACAGTCGATGATGATAAAGCTCAAGGATTTAATCTTGGTGTCGCTGAATCATTAGAAGCAATTAGAGAAGAAATCAGAACAAAGCACGGGGTTGAGTTAGACAGCAGACGTGATGTGGTAGAGATTATCACCAGAAAAAATGACCGCAACCATATTATGGTGAAGGGCAGCCGGACGAGTGTTCATGATATTACGGACCGGATTTTACTGGAGCTGGCAAAAAAACAATACCGTTTATTGCGTAATGTATGGCAGAAAAATTCGCAAACGGAAATCTGTTATTTCGTTGGTGGCGGTGCCATTGTACTTAAGGAATATCTTAAAACGTTAAACAATAATTTAGATGGATATAATATTGAGTTTTTTGAGGATGAAAAGGAAAGTATCTGGATGATGGCCAATGCTTATTATAAGTTAATAAAAGATTTTGTAAGGAAAAGCGAAAAGCAAAAGGCTGCGAAAGAACCCGTTAAAAGCTGAATAAGGTGATTTTATGAAAAAATCTTCTAATGAGATAAAACGGGGTCAAACGATTTCATTCCGTATTCCTTCAGATACACCAGACCATTTGTTGAAGCATTTACAAAAAATAAAGGAAACAGAAAGAAGAAATTTCTCAAGTAAGATTGCTGATTTTGTCTTAGATGGGATTGGAAAATCTTATGGCAAGGAGCGGGAATCGATTACGGTTCCCCTTCCCCATAGATTAAGTAAGTCCCAGCGAGACTGGCTGAAGCATGAACATTCTGAGGCATTATTAGGGAGTATCGTTTATCATCTCCTTTCTGATCCGGTTCGGGCTACTGCTTTATTGGCTTCACTTAATAGCAACTCATTGGATATCAATGAAGCCCTCTATTTGCAGGAAAACCGCTATCCAGAAGCACAAATTTATGCAACTAGTAATGATGATAATACCATAGCTGAAATAAAAGAAACCGCTCCAGCTCCAGATTCGGAAGCAATGGATGATGATTTACTAACCTTTGATTGGGAAAATGCTAAACAAAGCGATCAGCCAAAGGATAATGAAGAACCTGATGAAGAAACGAATCTCGAAGATCTATTAGGAGACTTCCTTTCGAAAATGAATAAGTAGAGGGTAGGGGATGTTGATATTTCAACATCCCCTACCCTCTACTTCATGATATAGTTTAAATATACTAAGTTTCCTGAAAGAGAGGGAAAGCATTGAATCTATATAATATTATCAAAAATAAAAAGGAATACTGGCTAGTCGATCAAGTAAAATGTAAAGATATTCCTGCCATTCAATATAAACAACAATTCATAGAAGTATTAGATGAATGGTATAGAGATGGAGGCGGGTTCTTATCGGTCCTAATGGATGAATCTCATGAAAATTGGTTGTTTGATATGGGATTACAAAAAGTTTCCAGTATAGTAGAATATACACGGAATTTAGATGATTTATCTGAATTAGACCCACATATAAAAGGTCATTCTCTTTCAGATGGAGGAATGAATGATCATGACTATGGGCAATTGTATGAACTTTGCAGAAAAGGCTCTGCTAATAGGAATAAACAGCAGCCGATTGAGCAGGTGATGAACTCATTAAAAAGTGAATTGGGTCCAACGTGGAGAAACCATTGTTATTACTTTACTAAAGACGACGCTTTAATTGGAATCGCGATTCCCCATATAGAAATGGAAACAAAAGATGAAGGGAGATTGTTTTACTTTGGTGTTGTTCCTCACATAAGAGGAAAAGGGATTGGCACTATAATTCATAGACATGCTTTAGTTTTGCTAAAGCAATTTAAAGCGACTTATTATGTCGGGAGTACAGATATACATAACCAAAATATGATTCAGATCTTTCAACGGAATGGATGCCAATTACGGGACCGCAAAGGAATTTATCGGATTGAGTCATGAAACAGAGGGACGGTTCTGCTGTTTCATCCTAACTTCTGAAACGCAAGAACCGTCCCTCTGTTTCTTTTTTTAAAGATGATTTCCTAGGAAATTTTGAATGATTTTGTCGAAATGTTTATTTATCCTCTAGTATTTAATTTTTCTATATCCGAGTCAGGTCACCTACTATTTTTTATAGGATTAGCGATATCCACCAGTATCAGCTGGCTTTCCTGCTTCCTGTACTTCAACCAAATATCTAAAGCAATCTGGCTGAGACCCATCTACATCGTAGAAATTATACGATTTTGCAAGTTGTCCGCTTGAAAGAGACTGACCGTTCCAACGTACAACATCAGGATCGCTGGCAAGAGCAGCTACAGCACGCCCAATAAAACGCGGTGTTTCAGAAATAGCAAAATGAGGTTCCTTTTCAAGTGCATCACGCCAATTTTCCTCTTTAACACCGAAGTGTTCCAACATAATTTCAGACCTCATCCACCCTGGAGTCAAGGCAACAGCTGTACATTGAAAGGGCGTAAGTTCATGTGCTAACGACTGAGCCATTCGAATAACAGATGTCTTAACTAGGTCATAGAAAAGGGAGAGACGGTAATTTTCCTTATTGTATTCGGCTGTTCCATCCGTTACCTCAATCACCAATCCATTCTTGTTTCGGATTAACAGGGGAAGCGCATAGTGGCTGGTGACGATATGTGTTTCAATGCCGAGTCTTAATAAACGAAGCCCTTTTTTTAGGGAATGCTCCCAAACCGGTTTATTCCACTCAGTTAAATGCTCTCCTCCCCAAATATCGTTGACAAGGATATTTAGCTGCCCTTGTTCTTCATCAATTTTAGAGAATAGGGCTTTGACCTGATCGTGTTCAAGATGGTCGACTTGAACAGGAATTCCTGTACCGCCTGCTGCTGTTACAAGTTCAGCTGTTTCTTCAATCGTTTCAGGGCGATTGTATTCGGATTTTTGTGTCCGTGTCGTTCGACCTGTGACATAAACGGTGGCACCTGCTGCTCCTAATTCAATGGCAATCCCGCGGCCTGCTCCTCTCGTTCCGCCTGCCACCAACGCTACTTTCCCTTTTAACGGTTTCATTTCTAAACACTCCCTATCAGTAAGATAAAGAAAGTATAATAAATAATGATGACATCCTTTGTCATATAAAAAATTTTAGATTGGCGGGATAAAAATGCGGGCGGACCGACTGGTTAGTATTTTGTTATTGCTGCAAAACAAAGGAAAACTGACGACGAAAGAGCTGGCTAATGAATTAGAAGTAACCGAACGCACGATCCATCGGGATATGGAAGCATTAAGTACAGCGGGGATTCCAATCGTCGCTGATCGCGGAAAAGCGGGCGGATGGCGCTTAATGGAGCAATATCGGACAAATTTAACTGGCTTAAAGGTAAATGAACTGAAGTCATTATTTCTTACACCTTCAGCTCAACTTCTAAATGATCTAGGACTAACAAAGGATTGGGATGAGGCACGCCAAAAATTGTTAGCATCCGTTCCGAGTATTTTTCAGAAGGAAGCAGGTCATGTATGGGAACGAATTTATGTTGACACAAGTACATGGAGACAGTCTCCCCAAAAAGTAGAATCATTTCATACCCTGCAGGAAGCAATATGGGATGAAAAGAAATTACAAATCCAATATGAACGGGCAGATGGAGAAATGGTAGAACGTATCGTGGAGCCGCTAGGATTGGTTGCGAAAGGTAGCACCTGGTATTTAATTGCATCCGCAAACGGGGAAATCAGGAACTATAGAGCAACACGAATCATAACTGCAAATCTTACAGGAGAAACGTTTTCCCGTCCAGAAAGATTTAAGCTGGCCGAGTACTGGCAAGCCTCAACGCAACAGTTTATTAAAGCTTTACCAAAATATGAAGTGGACGTTGAAATGTCCGCATCTATAGTTCCTCGGATAAAATTTACAGGTAAGTTTGTCAAGATTTTACATGCACACTCACCCACCGAGAACGGTTGGATTCCTGCAAATTTATGCTTTGAAACGGAACAAGAAGCATGTGAGTTTATATTAGGGTTTGGTGATCAAATTAGGATTCTATCACCTAAAGCTTTACGAAAGACCATATATAAGATGGCTAAAGCTACAGTAGAAATGTATGAACAAGACTAAAAAGAGGAGCCAATTATTTAATGATTAGCTCCTCTTTACTTACATAATATTTTATTTTTTAAAAGCCAACTCTTGTTTGGCTTCTGGTTCAGTGGAAAATTTAATAAATGCTGTATACAGCACCACAACTAAAACTAAAATCACAAATAAAATAAAAAAGGCATTACTATAGACCGTTGCATGATCAAAAACCTGCAAAGGATTAAAATGGACGGAAGCGGTAAGATCTAATACTTTCCCCATTAATGTAGTGGCGGCTGAGCCAGCAATAAAATTCATCATTGTAAAAAATCCCATTCCTATTCCTACCTGTTCATCACTAAGGGTCCGCGAAACAGTATTCTGCATCACTACCTGCATAAAGGTTTGCCCAATATTTGCCAGAATTAAGAAAATCCAAATCCAAGCAGGTGACATCCCGGCTAAGATCGATAAGGCGCTAAAGGCAATCAGCAAAGGTATCGAAGCTGCCTTGAATAAGAATAAATTTCCATTTTGGTCAGCGAGCTTCCCGCCTTTTCGCCCTAGTAAAGCTGCAGCAATAGCTCCTGGAAAGAGGATAAATCCGATAAAGGACGTCGGAACTTCGTTTACATTTGCAAGTAATTGCGGTGTGATAAAATAGACGGCTGTTCCAAAACTAATCGCGAGCAGTGCTATGGCAACACTAAAGGTGTAGTGTCTATTTTCGAACAGTGATAATTGGATAAAAGGCTCTTTAGCTGTTTGAATCCGCAAGAAAAACAAAAGCAGAAAAAGGATACCGAGACCAAGCGCTAGCAACGAGTTATTTGTAATAGCCAAAAGAATGAAAACAACTGTACACGCTAGCAGGAGACCTCCAAGAAAATCAAAAGACTTACCCTTTTTAGGTTGATCATGTAAATGCTTCCGAAAAAACGGAAGGGTCAGTAATGCAAAAAATGAAAAACAAAACAGGATTCGCCAGCCTAATAGACCGCTAATAAAACTTGAGACTATTGGGCTTAAAGCAGCCCCGAGTGCTAAACCACTTGCAACAGTACCAAGCGCTCGCCCTCTATTTTCAAGTGCAAAATACCTGATTGGAATAATCATGGCGGTTGCCGGAATCACTGCCGCTCCTCCAGCTTGTAGCATTCGCCCGGCAACTATCATCCAATATTCAGTAGCCAGAATTCCAATGAGTGAACCAAAAGACATGAAAATCAATCCAAAAGTCAGTAAATCCTTCAAGCGAAATTGATCTGCTAATTTACCATAAGTAACGGATCCAACCGCATACATGATTCCATACCCAGTCGTAATCCAGCTTACCTGAGAAGCTGAAAGATTAAATTCTTGACTGATGGATGGCAGAACCACATTAAAAATAGTCGCATTCATAACTGAGATAATAAGGGTAAAAAATAAAATCCTTAACAAAGTCTCTGATGTTCGTGCCAGTTCTCCGCCTCTATATTCATTTGTTTTGACCCGTGCAACGGACGATAATTGTTTCTTAACAAGTTTCATATCTATTACCCACCTCCTATATTTCTAGTTCAATCGTATTCGTATCAAGAAATTTGTTCTTCGTGTAAAAGAAGGACTTTTTCCTACAACTTTTGAATGAGAAAAGTAGCGCACCATTTTATTTAAGAATCATGGAAAATAAAAAAAGGATACCTCCAAAAGCTGGTAACCTTTCATTTTTTAGTCCTTCGATTATTTTAGATTCCTAATAAGTTCAGACAAACGCTTAAGCCCATATTTAAGATCGAGTAATGAGGCATACGAATAGGACAAGCGAAGATGGTGCTGATCTGTCGGGTCATATATACTTCCCGGATTTATTAAAAGGTTTTCGCGCAGACTCTTCTCAAATAATACACGAGTCGTTATACTCTGTTTTAAACGAAGCCAGATATAAAATCCGCCCTTGGGGATTGTCCATGTAGCAATGTCGGCAAAATATTTTTCCAACAGTTGGATCGTAAAATCTCTTCGATCCCAAAGTTTGTCTCTAATTTCTTGTACATATTCGTCATACATTCCGCTTTTGAGCCATTGTTCGACAGCATATTGGGATAACGAGCTTGAACCATAATCGGTTTGCATTTTTATATCAGCCAAGCGGTCAATCACAGGCTCAGGACCCACTATCCATCCAATTCGTAATCCTGGGCTTAATGATTTGGACACACTTCCAATGTATAATACATTCCCTTGAGAATCTTTTGATTTTAAAGGCATTGGCGGCGGGTTATCAAACCATAAGTCTCCATAAACGTCATCTTCAATAATAGGGAGAGCTTCTTTTTTACAAATCTCTAACAGATGAGCCCTTCGTTCTTCAGACATGACTGTGCCAGTAGGATTGTGAAAAGAAGAGATGGTATAGAGTAAAGCGCCATTATGCTGTCGTTTCAGTCTGCCGATAGAATGGGTCATAATTCCTTCTCCATCAAGCGGAACTCCAAATAATCTCATGCCTGCAGATTGAAAGACATGAACTGAATTTAAATAGGATGGTGTTTCGTGAAAAATAACAGCGCCTGGCTTTAATAAACCGACTGAAATTAACTGCAGTGCTTGTATGGCCCCGGAAACAATTAGTATAGATTCTGGCGATACATTAATCCCCTTTGTTTTTAAATGTTCACTCACTGCTTTCCTTAATGATAAGCTGCCTTTTGGTTCTGAATACCCTAGAGAAAGAGTCTCATTTATTTTCAACTGTAACACATTTTCCATCATCTTATTTGGAAGCAATTCTTGAGAAAGCTCACCTGTTCCTAGCCGAATGATGGCTGGATTTGCTTCCGCTCTATTAATCTCTTGGACTAAAGACATATTGGGTGCATGAATCCCGGACCGAACATAACTGATCCAGTCTGGGGGTGGAGATGAGGCAAGCAGGCTCCATGTGTTATTAACAACAATCGTCCCCCTTCCGACCCTAGCTTCTATTAATCCATCAGCTGCCAATTCGTCAAGCGCAGCTACAATGGTACTGCGATTTACCTGAAATTGTTTAGCCAAGGTCCTTTGCGGGGGTAATGTAGTACCTAAAGACCAATCTCCATTTAGAATTTTATTTTTTATATATTGATAGATTTGCAGATGTAGAGGTATGGAAGAAGCTCTTTGGGGTATCCAGTTTATATCAACCATCTTTTACAAGCTCCATTCTTTTTTTGATTCATTATACAACAAAATGGTTGGTTTTTTATCGATCCAATTGGTTGGAGACAGATCCGCCCTCCTGCATTATCCTAAATAAGGAGGAGGGATGCAGGTAGTGGAAGCAATCCTACATGGATTTATATTAGCTCTCGGTCTAATCCTGCCTTTAGGGGTACAAAATGTATTTATTTTTAATCAGGGAGCGACTCAAACGAGGTTCTCACATGCCTTTCCAGCCATTATAACTGCAAGTATATGCGATACCATTTTAATTACTTCGGCTGTAACTGGAGTATCAGTGATTGTTTTAAGCTTCGAAGTTTTACGGAATTTGTTATGGATTGCAGGATTTTTCTTTTTAGCTTATATGGGGTGGGTGATGTGGAGAACATCATCAGAACTAAAGGGGGAACAGCAGGAAAACCGATTTTCGCCAAAGCGGCAGATTACATTTGCAGCGTCTGTTTCTCTCCTTAATCCTCATGCTATTATGGATACAATCGGCGTGATTGGTACAAGTTCACTTGCTTATGCCGGGTCTGAAAAATGGGTATTTTCGATTGCTTGTATAGTGGTGTCATGGATCTGGTTCTTTTCGTTAGCGATTGCCGGAAGAAAAATCGGCAAACTGACTTCTGGAGCAATGCTGCTTAAACGATTAAATCAAGTTTCAGCCTTTATTATTTGGGGAATGGCACTCTATATGGGTTATCAATTAGTCTCTTTTTCAGATTGATAGAATGTCATTCTTATTAAACTTTTAATTGGAATAAGGTGTCTCTAAGGAGAGGCACCTTTTATCATACAAAAAGCACCAATTATTCTCGTTAATACGGGATCTATTCCTTGGTATGGGGGAGAATAATTAAGACACTATGTTACAGTCAGTGGCTATACACATAAACAAATTTATCTTTTTCAAAATAATGTAGAAGACAGCAGCCATAATTGGCTGCTTTTTTTCTGGAGGGATATGAATGAATGAGATCATCTCCTCTAGATTAAAAAATTCGTTTCTTTCCGGCATCTTCTCGTTCATAATGGCAAGGTTAAATTTCCCCCTTTCTTTCTATTAAACACTTTAATGCACTAATGTATAATAGATGGTAGCAATAAGGGGGGGACATGATGAATAAAGGAATCGGACTGCTTGTTATAGCTACTATCCTATGGGCAGGCAATTATATCTGTGGGCGTTATTTAGGTCTTGCCCTGCCGCCAACGCTTTTAAATACTATGCGGTGGGCGATATCAACCGTTATTCTGATAGGTATCTTATCACTTAATAAAAAGAAGCTTCCTGTCTTTAGTCTATGGAAGGAATTCATCATTCTTGGTTTTACAGGGATCTTTGCTTTCTCCACCCTAACGTATCTGGCATTAACTAATATCAGTGCTTCTCAGGCAGGAATGATTTCAGCTGGGATTCCGATAGCGATTCTATTTTTTACACCATTTATTTTAAAAGAAAGGATTGGCGTAAAAGCTTGGGCCGGTGCTGTGATTTCTATAATAGGAGTATTCCTGCTGTTTCAGGGCAGATTAGAGGATGGTTCGTCCTCAAACACTTTTATAGGGAATATTCAGGTTGTTTTAGCCTGTCTCGCATGGGGATTATATACAGTTCTCGGGAAACGATACGGAAATAAAGCAGATCCCCTTACCTTAACGGCTGGTGCAGCCCTTTTTGGAACTATATTTAGTGCCATTAGCAGTATTGGAATGGTAGATGTCCGGTCGATTCATATGACAGGAACAGCGTGGATTTGTTTAATTTATGTCAGTACGTTTGCATCGGTAGGAGCCTTTTTAGCATGGAATGTGGGTGTAAAAATGGTTGGAGCAAGTAAATCTGCTCCTTATTTAAACTTACTTCCGGTTTGGACAGTTGTCTTGGGGTTACTCCTGCTTGATGAAGAGATGTCCTGGATATCTGGAGTCGGTGGCACCATCGCAATTATGGGTGCAGTTTTAGCCAGTGTAAACGGAAAAGTCACACCTAAAAATAAACTAGGCGCTGATTCTTCTGTTTAAAATCTAACGGGATTCTCCTGAATTTATTATGGCCTGACCAACTATGTATAGAACAAAGGGTGGTTTGAGCCGCACTGCTTGACACGGCTCTCTCCCAGAGTTCTCATTGGTTAGAATAGGTTTCTTGTAAAAACGCTATTGATTGACTAATTAATTCTTTTAAGACTTCTACATCAATGTCTGCGATTTTATTGATGTAAACACATGCCTTTCCGGATTTATGCTTTCCGAACTTTTCCAGCAACTCATCACGTTTTGTATCACCCGTTGCAAAATACAGACTAAAATTGGATTTTCGTGGTGAAAAGCCTACAAACGGGGCATCCCCTTCATGACCAGACGCATATTTATAATGATAGGAACCGAAGCCGATAATACTGGTTCCCCACATTTTTGCAGGATATCCGCTGGTTTCAGTAAAAATATCTAATAGTTTATATGCATCTTCTCGTTTCTTCGGGTGTTCGACACTTTCGATAAATTCAATGACACTGCGGTCGTTTTCTTTTGTTTTTAATTCGTACATATTGGGCAATCTCTCCTCTTTTATATAAATTTCTATGAGCTACCCTTTTGTTTTGCCTCGTTTCTTTGTTACCATTACTGCGATAAACCCGCATATAAAAATGATGAATAATGTTAATTTTACATAGTCTATCCAATGAAACGGGGCGTCATGTTCATACTCTGCTTTAAGCCAATCATTTTCATGTACTTCCACTGCGATGGCTGATTCAGTCGAAATCCCTTTTATTTTATAATACTTAGTTCCGATTGGGTAAGCGTTCGAGGCATTACCATAATATTCACCAGTCATATCATCTGCCCTGCTTTTTACTTTTCCAATGTACTTTTCAATTTCTTGTCTAGGTACTTTTTCTTCCGTTACCTCATAGACATTCCGATCCCAAACAACAAAGGGATAGGCCCAGGTAAGGGCTTGGCCGGAAGAATGAATAAATAAGGTTAATAGAAAAATAAGCAAAGAAATTTTTTTCATGGGCACCTCCGAAATCTTATATAAATAATTCGATCACACACCTTATTTTTCCTTTTATAATATCCTCTAACTTTTATCCTACCTATCAATCTCTTAAATAGGAAAAAAGAATGGATTTTTAGCGGAATATTCAAAGTTTTATGTAAATATTGTATATTCAAACTATCATGTACAAAGGGTGTGATAGGTTTAATGGTGGCTAATAAAATGGCAAGAACACTGTTTTTATTGATCCTCATGGCTATGGTTACTTTTGTACCATTTACAACACCGGAAAAAACAAAAGTGGTGGAGGCATCTAAGGAGACAACAGAAGTAGTTGTCAGTCAATCTCCTGATTTACAAGCAAAAATCGATGCGATATTAAATGATGAACGACTTCAGGGAACTTCAACTGGAGTAAGTATCAGAAATGCGGACACAGGAGAAGTTTTATATTCTTATTATGGCGACATGCGATTACACCCTGCTTCGAATATGAAGCTACTGACAACGATTGCTGCATTGGAGACACTTGGTGAGGATTATCAATTTACAACAGAAGTTTTAACGGACGGAAGTATCACAGGAAATGTTCTTCAAGGAAATCTATACATAAAAGGAAAGGGAGACCCAACCTTATTGGAGAAGGACTTTGACCAGTTTGCCAAGGATTTAAAGGCAAAAGGAATTCAACAAATCAATGGAAACTTAATTGGTGATGACAGCTGGTATGATGATATCCGTTTATCCCAAGATTTAAACTGGTCAGATGAGTCTTACTACACAGGGGCTCAAGTTTCAGCTCTCACCCTATCACCTAATGAAGACTATGATGCGGGAACCGTAATAGTTGAGGTTACACCGTCAACTGAGGTAGGCGGCAAAGCTCAAGTTAAAGTAACGCCTGAAACAGATTACGTCACCATATTGAATAATACCGAGATGGTGGCTGCGGGACAATCAAAAAGGATCTCGATTGAGAGAGAACACGGAACGAATAACATTGTGGTAGAAGGGGTAATGCCTTTAAACGGAACGACATCAAGATCGTGGGTTGCCGTTTGGGAACCAACCGGATATGCATTAGATGTATTTAAAAAATCCCTTAAAGAACAGGGAATTGCATTAGTTGGGAACGCAGATGTAAAAGTAGGAGTTACACCAGAAAATGCGACTGTTCTTACCGCTAAAAAATCAATGACTTTAGAGGATCTCCTCATTCCATTTATGAAACTAAGCAATAACGGACACGGCGAAACATTGACAAAGGAAATGGGGAAAGTCGTTTATGGAGAAGGCAGCTGGGATAAGGGTCTGCAAGTTATAGAGGAGGTTATTACCGATTTTGGAGTCAATGGAGACACCATTTTACTTCGTGATGGTTCCGGAATGTCTCATAAAAACATGATTCCGGCAAATGAAATCACGCAGCTGCTTTATGCGGTCCAGGATGAGAGCTGGTATCCTGCGTTCGAACAATCACTGCCAGTTGCTGGCGAATCTGACAGATTGGTCGGTGGAACATTACGTTCTCGTATGACTTCAGAACCAGCAAAAGGGAATGTAAAAGCAAAAACTGGTTCTTTAACAGGAGTCTCTACTCTTTCCGGTTATGTAACATCAGCTGATGGAAAGAAATTGATTTTCTCTATCATGTTTAACAACTATCTTGGTTTTTCAGCTACATCGATTGAAAATTCGATCGCTACCACACTTGCCGGTCACGAATTTTGAATAATAAGGAAAAAGCTGTTCCGGACCTGGAACAGCTTTTTGTTTAGATTAACCTCTTCTCTTTAAAACTTAGCTATACACTAATAAAAAAGCTTTGAATGAAGTACTTCTATCGCCTGTTCGATTTTTTCTAAATCTTCTTTAGAAGCATCTTTTATTCGTTCCAGGAATCGGGCTTCTAAACGGGAAAAGGCTTCATTCATCATCTCTTCCCCCTTTTTTGAAAGGCGAATGACCTGCTTTCTTCGATCTTCTCTATCATCCATTTTTTTGATTTTAAAAAGATAAATGATTAAAGACGTCGATAAAAAATTCTTTATCGTAAATGAAAAAGATGATGATATTTAACTGAAATAATAAACACAACAATCAGAAAAGTGAGATTTTACTATTGTAATATCATATGATCACTAGTTATTATAGATAAAAATGGGAGGTGAAAGAATGGAGAACAACGTAAATAAAAAGGTTTTAATTGCTAGTTTAGTAGGAAGTTCCATTGAGTGGTTTGACTATTTTCTTTATGGCACCGTGGCAGCCCTTGTATTTAATCAGGCATTTTTCCCAAGTGAGGATCCAACTATCGGTACTATGCTTGCTTATGCTACTTTTGCATTGTCTTTCTTCATACGTCCGTTAGGTGGAATTATTTTTAGTCATATTGGGGATCGGATCGGACGGAAAAAAACGCTTGTCCTCACCCTTTCTTTTATGGGAGGGGCTACCGTACTCATGGGAGTACTGCCAACTTACGAATCAATAGGCATAGCAGCACCAATCCTATTAATTGTTTTGCGGCTGATACAAGGAATTGGACTTGGAGGAGAATGGGGAGGTGCTCTTCTTTTAGCAGTCGAGTATGCACCGAAAAACAAACGCGGCCTTTTTGGAAGTATTCCGCAAATGGGTGTTACCATCGGTATGCTGTTAGGAACATTGTCATTATCGATTATGACGCTGCTGCCTGAAGAGGCCTTTATGACGTGGGGCTGGAGGGTTCCATTTATTTTGAGTGCCCTGCTTGTTATTTTCGGACTATGGATCCGTAAGGGCATTGATGAAACACCTTCTTTTAAAAAGTCCCAAGAAAAAGGAGAAATCGCAAAAGTTCCTTTCTTGGAAACAATGCGGACGCACTGGAAGGAAGTTCTGATTGCGGTTGGAGCAAAAGTAGTAGAGACGGCACCGTTTTATATTTTTGGAACCTTTATCGTCTCCTACGCAACTACACAGTTAGGGTTCTCAAGAACCATTACATTAAGTGCAGTTACGATTGCGACTATTGTTACAACCCTATTAATCCCAATCATGGGGAATCTGTCAGATAAGATTGGCCGCAAGAAGCTCTATGTAGGCGGAACGATTTTTATGATTCTGTATGCGTTCCCTTATTTCTGGCTGCTTAACCAAGGTTCGGCTATCTTCCTGATCCTGGCTACTGTATTAGGTCTTGGGGTTATTTGGGCTCCGATTACAGCTGTACTTGGTACGATGTTTTCTGAGATCTTTAAAACCAATGTGCGCTATACAGGGATTTCACTCGGATACCAAATTGGCGCGGCTGTAGCTGGAGGGACCGCACCACTTGTGGCAACAGCACTGCTAAATGCATATAACAATTCATATGTACCAGTTGCCTTGTATATTATTTTGGCATCTATTATCTCACTGATTGCCGTTTCGGCAGTCCGTGACCGTAATAACCAAGATTTAGACGCAGAAGATGCTGCATAACATAATCTAAGGAGGAATCGCCTTGTGCGATTCCTTTTTGCTAAAGGGGAGATCATAATACCGTGCTATTATTATCAGAACAACAAATCCGATCCATTTATACGATGAAAGACGCCATTCAAGATGTTGAATCGGCTTTGCGTGATTATACGGAAGGTAAAATTCTAAACCCTCAACGAACTGTTCTTGATCTTCCTGAACAAAATGCCTCCTCTCTTTATATGCCGAGTGCCATGGAATCTGCAGGAAAAATGGCAGTAAAAGTGGTCACAATCTTTCCAAACAATCCATTCCAGGGAAAGAAAACCACACAGGGAATCATAGTGTTGAGTGACACCAATACAGGTGAACATCTAGCTTGTTTAAATGCTTCTTACTTAACGAGATTGCGAACAGGAGCCGTAAGTGGAATTGCAACCAAATATCTTGCTAAAGAATCTGCCTCCGATGTTGCAGTTATCGGGTGCGGGGCTATGGCAAAAGAACAGCTTCAGGCCGTTCTTGAGGTGCGAAATATAAGGTCGATTATGCTTTACAATCGGACGAAAGAAAAGGCTAAGAATTTTGCTGAAAAAATTAAAGAGATTAACCCTATATATAATGGCTTGATTACGATCATGAATGATGCTGATGAAGCTGTTTCAAGGGCTGAAATTGTTATTTGCAGTACCCGCTCGGAAACACCTGTTTTTTCAGGGGAAGTCCTCAGAAAAGGGACTCACATTAATGGCGTAGGTTCCTATCTTCCCCATATGCAGGAGGTTGATGAGGAGACACTGTCCCGATGTTCGAAGATCGTCGTGGATACGCTAGAAGGCGTGAAGGATGAGGCAGGGGATTTCATTATCCCAGCAAATAAGGGAGTCTGGAATTTCTCAATGATCGATGGGGAAATTGGCGAACTCGCTGCAGGACAAATTAAAGGGCGAGAAAGCGACGAGGAAATTACTTTCTTCAAATCAGTTGGGATGGCTTATTTTGATTTGGCTGTTGCAGCAGCTGCTTATGAAAAGGCGAAAAGAGCAGGCATCGGGGTTACTGTAGAAATAGGATGATTGAATATCGAGGTATGAATTATGTATCCTTAATTAAGGAATTTTAAAATTTTATTGGGAGATATATAAATGGATAAAGTCATAGAATCTTATTTTCAAGATCTTGAATCCCAAGATAAAAACATACAATATAAAGCTTACCAACAAATAATGACTGCTACTGAAGAAAAAGTGGACTGGGCATATGAGGTTTGGGATCGGTTGAAGAATAATTTAACTGACCGAGATAACCACAAACGGTCACAAGCAGTCCAATTTCTTTGCAATTTGGCAAAAAGTGACCCTGAGGGAAGGCTACTTGAAGATTTCCATGCCATATGGGAAGTCACCAAGGATCAAAAATTCGTAACGGCAAGACATAGTCTGCAATCGATATGGAAGATTGGCCTTGCAGGAACAGTGCAAAAAGAGTTGGTATTAAAATCTCTAGCAAGTCGGTTTATAAATAGTACTCATGAAAAAAACTTCACACTAATTCGATTTGATATTATTCAAAGCCTAAGGAATTTGTCTGACGAAATAAAGGATGAAAAGGTTAAACAAATAGCCTTAGAATTAATTGAAAAAGAGGAAGATCCAAAGTATAAAAAGAAATATGCTTCCGTATGGAAAAATGTTTAGCAAACTACTTAATAAAAGGCTATGTTAAACAACGTTTAATGACCTTACAAATACCCCTCTGCAACGAACGAGGATACCTCATATTTGGATTCGTTTTATTGAATAGCAAGGAATATGAGAATACAGCGGCGAATAAGAAGAATATGTTGGTTAAATCGTGCCTGTTTACTGTGACCGACACGAACACCAAACTTCGGCTTTCTGCTTATTCTTGTTAAGCTAAGGGCAGAAGTGTTTAATCTACCATCCTCCGTTAAACTAAAGTTGAATTCGGTCAGGACCGGACTGTGCACATTAGCAATCCAAGAGAAACCGGGCCTGCTGTTGTATGATAAAATGTAGACATAAAGGAGGCTACATATGGGACGTATAATCCTGATGATGAATGTGACACTGGACGGTTGCTGTGACCACACGCAGGTGATTGCGGATGAGGAGCTCCACCAGTATACGGTGGACCTAATGGACCAGTCCGATGGTCTGCTTTTTGGACGTAAAATCTACCAGCTGATGGAAAGTGCCTGGCCAGCCATTGCCAGCAGCGGCGACGGACCTCAATTCATGGTCGACTTCGCACGCAAGCTCGATCGGAAACCCAAGTACGTCTTCTCGCGGACACTGGATCACGTGTCGTGGCAGAACTCTTTCTTGTTGAAGGGGCCCGTTTCCGAAGAGGTGCCACAGCTTACGGCAGAAGGGAAGAACCTAGTCGTTAACGGCGGTCCCGGCCTCGGTTCCACCCTGGCACAACTAGGCTTGGTGGATGAGTATCACTTCCTGGTACAGCCAATCGTTGCCGGACGTGGCCCCCAATTATTGGGGGGAGTTCATGATCGACTGAATCTGAAGCTGAGCGGGACCAAATCCTTCGGCTCCGGCGTTGTGCTGCTCCGATATACGCCCGTTCGTTGACTGCTTGGCTGATTACTGCGGCTTGGCACTGCCAAACGAATACGTACGAGCACAAGATGAAGCCGGCAAACATTTGTCGGCTGCTTCGTCTATATCTCGAGGAGCATCTCTGTTCCAACCTGGTAGGGTAGGATATAGTTAATGTGGTGACAGACAGATCTTTCCTCCGCTGAGCCACCTGTTGTGACAAGCTGCCTACGGTGGAGCAGGAGGTCAATACGATGAGCGAAGGAAACAGACAACCCTACATCAGTTTGTTAAGCTAACGGGAAACGATAGCTCAATAAACCGCCTTTTTATCAAGGCGGTTTTCTTATCGTTAAAAATCAACATTAGAATTTAACATAGCCTAATAAAAAAGTGTGTTTTGGGAAGTAAACTCCCTAAGACACACTTTTTCTATATTCCAATCGAAAGTTTTTTTTCTTGCACCGTGTAAATTCGATATAAAAGCAAGGCAGTCACCGATAAAATAATGCCTGAAATATAAGGTAAACCAATGGTAATAGAAAAGAGCCAGCCTCCTAAAGGCGGTCCGATAATTCTTCCGAGTGAATCAAAAGACGATAAAAGTCCGGTGGTACTGCCATGACCTGATTTTGACCGCTTTGTTAATAAAGAGGAAACACTTGGACGAATCACACCATTCCCAACACCAAAGATCGTTAAGAAAATGGCAGCTGTTATAAAATTATCAACAAATAAGATAAGGAAAAAGCCGAGTGCTGAAATGGCAATTCCAATCTGAATCACAAAACCTTCTCCAAATTTTTTTGTTAATCTTCCCACTGCTCCGCCTTGTACAATCGCTCCTGAAAGCCCCATAATCATAAAAATATAGCCTAAATCAACTGAGCCTAAGCCAGCTTTTTTAGCTGCGAAGTAAGCGAAGGTCGCTTCTAAGCCGGATAGGGATAGTGAGATGAATAGCTGAAGAAAAAACAAAAACGATAAAGGGCCATTTAATGCTTGTAGTAATGGCGCTTTTTTACGAGAATTGTTATTTTTATCTTCCATATGTAAGGATTCCTTTAAAACGAATAGAACAAGAAGAAACGTTACTAAAGAAGAAAATCCTGCCAGGTAAAAAGGCATATGTAGGCTTTCTTGCGAAAACACGCCACCAATTGCAGGACCAAAAATAAACCCCATCCCGACAGAAGCTCCAATGATTCCCATTCCTTTGCCGCGGTCTTCTTCTGAAGTAATATCAGCGACATACGCCATGACTGTCGGCATGTTAGCAGACGATAAAAATCCTCCGATAATTCTTGCAGCAAATAGCATCCATAGTTGAGTGGATATTGCCATCAGGAAAAAAGAAAGGGATAATCCAATAATCCCTATCATTATAACGGGCTTCCTTCCAATCCGGTCAGAAATTCTCCCCCACATCGGTGCAAAAAGCAGCTGCATAAAAGAATAAACTGCCATTAAAAGTCCGAGCTGGGTAGGAGATGCCCCCATTTCTTCCGCATAAAAGGGCATAACAGGTATAATAATTCCAAATCCCACCATCACAAGAAACATGACAGCGAAGAGAATCGGTAAAGCTTTTTTAGATTCCAATTAAGGTTCACTCCAATATAACGGACTATTTCTTTTCTATCATAGAGTAAAAGAATTTGGAATGCGAGTCTAGTTTTTACTAGTTTGCTGCAAAAAACGAGTGATTACGAAACAAATTTTAACAAAAAGAAACAGTTCCTTAAACGATTCCTTAAATATTTCCATTTTGTTTGTAGAGTTTCTCCATACTTCAAATGGAAGGCCATAATGACTAATTAAGGAAATATTATTATTTATCGGTCATATTGAAAAACAAGCTTTTTACCACCTGCTTTTTAGAGCGTATGGGTTACAATAATAAAAACGTTTCTTTTTCATAACGCAAAATGAAAATAATGGGAATATCGAATGTTTCAAAAAAGGAGACATTCAAATCAAATAAATACCGTAAAAGGAGTGGTTCAAATTGTCTGAACAATACAAGCTGGCGACCTTTGCAGGGGGCTGTTTCTGGTGTATGGTTTCTCCATTTGATGAACAGCCTGGAATTAAAGAAGTCATTTCAGGTTATACAGGCGGGCATAAAGAAAACCCTACCTATCAAGAAGTTTGTTCTGATACAACTGGACACTATGAGGCTGTTCAAATTAAATATGATCCTAAAGTCTTTCCCTATCAAAAGCTGTTGGAGCTTTTTTGGCAGCAAATAGACCCGACTGATCCGGGAGGTCAGTTTAATGACCGTGGAATATCGTACAGAACAGCCATTTTTTATCATGATGAAGAACAAAAGAAACTGGCAGAGGAATCGAAGCAGATGCTTGCAGAAAGCGGCCGCTTTAAGAAGCCTATAGTTACTGAAATTTTACCGGCAGGTCCGTTTTACAGGGCTGAAGAATATCATCAAGATTATTATAAGAAGAATCCATTTCACTATAATCTCTATAAAGAAGGCTCTGGAAGGGCTCGTTTTATTCGCGAGAATTGGAAAAAACGCAAAAGTGACGAGCAATTACGAGAGGAACTCACCCCCCTGCAATATGAGGTAACTCAAAATAATGCAACAGAGCCGCCTTTTCAAAATGAATTTTGGAATAACACAGAAGACGGAATCTATGTAGATATTATTTCAGGAGAGCCTCTCTTTAGTTCAACAGACCAATACGATGCTGGCTGTGGCTGGCCAAGCTTCACAAAACCATTGCGCCGCTCTGATCTTGAGGAAAGGTTAGATACATCATATGGAATGAGACGAATTGAAGTCCGCGCAAAAGAGTCAGACTCTCATCTAGGCCATGTTTTCGATGACGGCCCTGGACCAGACCGCGCAAGATATTGTATAAATTCGGCTGCTCTCCGGTTTATTCCAAAAGATAAGCTTGAAGAAGAGGGATATGGTCAGTTTTTAAGCTTGTTCGATAAATAAAATCTTTTATAAGGGTCAGACCTCATTGGGGTCTGACCCTTGCTGTTATTCATATGTGTATATATGGTAGAATAATGCCACTATAGATAAGATCAGGTTTTTTAGAGGTGAAAGCAATTGATACATCTGCCAAAAGATTTTTTAGAAAAAATGAGAGAGTTACTGCAGGATGAATTTGAAGCTTTTCTTAATAGCTATGAAGAGGAACGGCAACAAGGGTTAAGAGTGAATACATTAAAGATTACGGTAGAAGAGTTTCAAACCTTGAGCCCTTTTACATTGAAGCCGATTCCTTGGGTCGAGGAAGGGTTTTTTTATAAAGATGAAGAGCGTCCCGGAAAACATCCATATCATGAGGCAGGACTTTATTATATTCAAGAACCAAGTGCGATGGCGGCTGGTGAAATAGTCGATCCTAAGCCAGGAGAGAAAGTGTTGGATTTGTGTGCGGCACCTGGCGGAAAATCGACTCATATGGCAAGTAAAATGAAACAATCGGGGTTTTTATTAACGAATGAAATTCATCCAGCCCGGGCCAAAATTTTATCGCAAAACATTGAACGGATGGGAATAAGAAATGCTGTGGTTACGAATGAGACCCCTGAACGGTTAGCGAAAAGGTTTCCGAATTATTTCGACCGGATTATGGTTGATGCCCCGTGTTCTGGTGAAGGAATGTTTCGCAAGGACCCAGAAGCATGTTCAGAATGGAGTGTAGAAAATGTCGCAAAGTGTTCAATTCGCCAAATAGATATCCTGAACCAAGCAGCAGAGATGCTCCGGCCAGGCGGAAGGCTTGTTTATTCAACCTGTACGTTTGCCCCGGAAGAAAATGAGGGAGTTATTAGTCAATTTATTGTAGATAACCCTTCCTTTGAAATTGAAGAGACGAATATTTATGAAGGATTTTCTCGAGGACGCAAGGACTGGACTGAAGATAGAACAGCTGCTCTCGAAAAGACGATTAGGCTCTGGCCCCATAAACTCCAGGGTGAAGGGCACTATATCGCGGTTCTGCGAAAAACAGGGGGAGAGGATCCGCCAAAGCTAAAGAAGGCTGAAGTCTTAAAAGATCAAAAACCACTAAAGGATTATGTTCAATTTGTAAAGGAGACATTACAGATCACTCCAAAGGGGCAATTCTTGTTATTTGGGGATCAATTATATCTGGTTCCTGACGAAATGATTGCACTTCAAAACCTAAAAGTGCTTCGACCAGGCTGGCATTTAGGGACAATCAAAAAAAATCGGTTTGAACCATCTCATGCCATGGCATTGTCGTTAAAGGGGAAAGAGGTTCGCTATACATGGAATTTTGCTGCAGAATCCAAAGAACTTGCTGCTTATTTAAGAGGAGAATCAATCCCGGCGGCAGGGCCAAAAGGGTGGTATTTAGTCCAAGTCGATGGGTATTCAATTGGATGGGGAAAACTCTCAAATGGCATTTTAAAAAATCATTATCCTAAAGGGTTGAGGTGGATGTGAAATAAGTTTTGGCGCAGATAAAAAGAGAAATGACGCTAAAATATAAAAACCCGCCAATTATGTCGGAATCCCTTCTCAAAAGCTGTTGATTCATTTCAACAGCTTTTTTTTGATAGAATTAAAATCCTCTTTTTGAAAGAGTAATTGTATTCAGATTTGAGACATAATAAATAAAAAGTAACTTTTTTAAATAACCCAGTTATTCTTACTTGACTGATTGGATTAGTTAGAATAATATATCTCTCAGTAAAACAGAAAGATTGTATAGGAGGGGACATCATGACGAATTTCCTTATTGCCGTGAATATAGCGGTCATGCTCTTGCTAATGGCTGGTTTATTCATGATGCAAAAAAGACATGTATCGTTTTCAAAGCGTGTATTTACCGGTTTAGGTTTAGGTCTTATATTTGGATTTTTAATTCATTTGGTTTATGGAATGACTTCTGACGTTACGGTCAGAACGATTGATTGGATTAACATTGTCGGAACCGGTTATGTTAAGCTGTTGCAAATGATTGTTATGCCGCTTGTCTTTATTTCTATTGTAGGGGCATTTACGAAATTAAAACTAACCCAAAACATCGGGAAAATTAGTTTTCTTGTCATTGCACTATTGCTTGGAACAACGGCTATTTCTGCAGCGATTGGAATTGGTTCTGCATTAGGCTTCGGGTTGGATGGCATGGAGCTTATCGAAGGAGAAGAGGAAGCTGCTCGTAATGCTGAGCTGCAGGAAAGAGTCACCACTGTTGAAACGATGACCATTCCCGGACAAATTCTTGAACTTATCCCAGGTAATCCATTTCATGATTTAACTGGAGCTCGCCCGACCTCAACGATTGCGGTTGTTATTTTTGCAGCGTTTATCGGGTTTGCTTACCTTGGTGTAAGACGGAAGGATCCTGAACATGGCGAAATGTTTGCCAAAATTATTGATACGTTATATGCCATTGTGATGAGAGTCGTAACTCTAATTCTTCGCTTAACTCCTTACGGAATTTTAGCGATCATCACAAAGGTGGCAGCAACCAGTAATTACGATGCAATTGTAAATCTAGGAACCTTTGTAATAGCGTCTTATGTGGCATTGATTCTAATGTTCCTTGTTCATTTATTATTGTTATCACTAGCGAAATTAAGTCCTGTACACTACGTGAAAAAAGGATTGCCGACTTTAACATTCGCATTTAGTTCCCGTTCGAGTGCCGGAACTTTGCCTTTAACAATCAAAACCCAAACAAAAGATTTCGGTGTGTCTGAAGGGATTGCCAACTTTGCCGGATCATTTGGTCTATCCATAGGTCAAAATGGATGTGCTGGCATATATCCTGCGATGCTGGCAGTAATGGTTGCTCCAACTGTAGGCATTGACCCAACCAGTCCATCATTTATCATATCTCTGATCTTAGTCGTTATGATCAGTTCATTCGGAGTAGCCGGAGTCGGCGGCGGGGCTACCTTTGCTGCACTTATTGTATTATCTGTAATGAATCTGCCAATTGCCATTGTAGGTTTGTTAATTTCGGTTGAACCGCTCATTGACATGGGGCGGACAGCATTAAATGTAAGCGGAGCTATGACTTCTGGCGTATTAACTAGCAAAATCACAGGTGACATTGACCAAGAAGTTTACAAACGCCAAGACATCGTGGAAGAAATGGCGGAAGCAAAATAAAACGAAGCATAGGCTAGGAATAAAGGTGGAAGTGGAACTTACAATCGTTCCTCTCCCACCTTTTTATTTACTCATGTATAATAGGGCTATATCAAAAATACTCGATAACATATCAATGTTAAAATGCCCCTTAAAAGGAAGGTACTTATGTCAGAAGAAAACATTACAAGACTTGAGGTCAATGGAAAAGAAATAATCTTAATCGGAACGGCACATGTATCAAAGCAAAGCGCAGATCAAGTAAAAGAGGTTATTGAAGCAGAAAGACCGGATTCTGTCTGTATCGAACTAGACGAACAAAGATATAAGTCGATTACGGAAGGTAATAAATGGAAAGAAATGGATATATTTAAGGTCATCAAGGAAGGGAAAGCTTCTCTCCTTCTAATGAATTTAGCTATTTCCTCTTTTCAGAAAAGGATGGCTAAGCAATTTGGGATCCAAGCGGGGCAGGAAATGATTCAAGGCATAGAATCTGCCAAAGAGGTTGGTGCTGACCTTGTATTAGCTGACCGAAATATTCAAATCACTTTTTCCCGGATTTGGCATAATGTTGGATTTTGGGGAAAAATGAAGCTGCTCGCGCAAATATTAGTGAGTATTTTTAATAATGAAACCGTTACTGAAGAGGAATTAGAAAAGCTAAAATCACAAGATATGCTGGATGCGATGCTTCACGAATTTACAGTAAGCTTTCCGCGCCTAAAGGTTCCTTTAATTGATGAACGGGATCAATATTTATCCCAGAAAATTAAAGAAGCCCCTGGGAAAAAGATTGTTGCTGTTTTAGGAGCTGCGCACGTACCTGGTATAACAAGAGAAATAAAAATGGAGCATGATTTAAAGCAGCTTACAAAGCTTCCGCCTAAATCGAAGGCTCCAAAAATTATTGCATGGTTCATTCCGATTTTTCTTTTATCGGTCATTGCTTATACTTTTTATGCCAACCCGGAAGCAGGTCTTCAGCAGACCATTAGCTGGATTTTATGGAATGGGACTTTTTCAGCGCTTGGTGCAGCTATTGCTTTAGGCCACCCGCTTACGATTGTGACAGCCTTTATTGCCGCCCCGATTACCTCGTTAGATCCGATTACGGCAGCAGGGTGGTTTGCCGGATTTGTACAGGCTTATTTCAGCCGTCCGACAGTCAAAGACTTTGAAAGTCTTACAGAGGACGTATTTAGTGTCAAAGGGTTCTGGCGAAATAAGGTAACTCGTATTTTACTTGTTGTCGTCTTGTGTAATTTAGGAAGCTCCATTGGAACATTTATTGGGGGAGCAGATGTCATTCGTTTATTCTTTGAGAATTTGTAATGTGAAATGACTGGGGGTCTTTGATGGATTGGATTGCAATTCAGCCGTATATTAAGGTTCATCGGAAAGTTGATGGCACAGAGCAAATTAGACTCGAGGATAAACGGTACCTTTATATGTATCCAAATAAAATTGTTTCTAAATATCACGAGTTTTCGATTCAAGATGTTTTGGATATCACATATAAACCCTATGGAGAAAATGTAGGTCTTCTCTATTTGCATACAAACGGGGGCACATACTCCTTTACTGTAGAGAATTCTCCGCATGCATTTATTGATGCCTTCAAAGCAAGGAAATAAACCTTATATGAGAAAGGAGCAAGGTATTTGCAAGCTCCTTTACAATATGAACTTCGCAAACCCAAAATATGCGATTCAGTCTGTCGATTGAGTTTCTCTGTTTATTTCACACGGTGAACACGACCCTATTTTCCCGATAGCGTCGGGACAAGCCAACCACGACTTTTTTAAACAGCTAGGTGCAGATGTAACATATAAGGAATACTCTGAAGGACATGCTGTATCATTGCAAAACTATCAGGACTTTATCGAATGGATTTATGATCGATTGGAAAAAGGACTCGAATTGAAGGCTCTTTAAAGCGACAATCTTATAAAAAATGGAGGCTACCCAAAATTTATATACTAGGGTAGCCCTGATTTTATTTCCGATACATTTTAAACTCTAAGAACAGTTCGTTATAAAAGGCGAGATTTTTACTGCCAAGGTCTTCATACACTTCAAGTTTATCAGCAATTTCTGGCGGCGGATAAAAACGTTCGTCCTCAACCATGTCAGGAGGCATATATTTAAGTGCCTCTTTATTTGGTGTCGAATAGCTGACGTATTCAGTATTCTGTGCAGAAATTTCCGGATCAAGGATAAAGTTAATAAACTGGTGAGCTGCATCGACGTTCTTCGCTGTTGAAGGGATTACCATGTTATCAAACCAAAGGTTAGATCCTTCCTCAGGAACGACATACTCAATATCTTCATTTTCCCACATGATCTCAGCCGCAACACCGGACCAGACAAGACCAATCGAGGCTTCTCCATTGGCAAGAAGCATTTTGATTTCATCTCCAACGATGGCTTTTACATTGGGATATAGTTTCATCAATTTTTCTTTAGCTTCTTGTAAGTGCTCAGGATTCGTATCATTTAATGAGTAACCTAAACTATTCAAGCCCATTCCCATTACTTCCCGGGCACCGTCCACAAGGAGAATTTGATTTTTTAGATCTTCATCCCATAAATCATTCCAGCTTGTAATTTCCTTTCCGCCTATCATAGCTGGATTATAAACGATTCCAACCGTACCCCAGAAATACGGAACCGAATATTTATTTTCCGGGTCAAACGGAAGGTCCATAAAGCGTTCATCAATATATTGAAGATTAGGAAGCTTAGAATGATCCAATGGTATCAGCAAGTTTTCCTTCCTCATTTTCTCAATCATATAGTCAGATGGAACCGCAATATCGTAAGTTGTTCCGCCTTGTTTGATTTTCGTCATCATCGCTTCATTGCTATCGAATGTTTCATACACAACTTTAATTCCGGTTTCTTCTTCAAAACGTGAGACTAAATCAGCGTCGATATAGTCTCCCCAGTTATAAATGGTTAGTGTATTGCCATCTGAGAAACCCTGTGATGAATTTAGCCTGGAGATGGCATATAAAAGTACTGCGGATACAAGGATAATGACTAGAAAAAATCGGACAAGCTTCTTCATTTTTGTCCCCCCGTATCTCTAGGTTTATTTCGTTGAGTAATAAAGTAATAGACAACAACGAGCAGTAAAGTGAACAGGAAGAGCAAAGCAGACAATGCATTGATATTCAATGAAATACCGCGCCGTGCAAGTGAATAGATTTCAACTGAAAGCGTTGTGAAGCCGTTTCCTGTTACAAAGAATGTGACGGCGAAATCATCTAATGAGTATGTAAAAGCCATAAAGAAACCTGCAAGGATGCCTGGTGTAATAAACGGCAAAATAACTCTGCTTAGAACACTCCACCAACTTGCTCCCAAATCTCTAGCGGCATCAATTAAAGTCGGACTCATCTCATTTAATTTAGGCAGCACCATCAATACCACAATCGGAATACTAAAGGCGATATGAGACAAAAGAACGGAAACGAATCCGAGCTGGATTCCGGCAATTGTAAATAGGATTAAAAAGGAAGCGCCAATAATAACATCCGGGCTAACCATTAATGTGTTATTTAAAGAAAGAAATGAATTGCGCACTTGATTTTTTTTGATGGAATGAATAAATAAAGCCCCTAGTACACCAATAATGGTAGCGAATAAAGCAGACAGTAAAGCGATTACTAATGTGTTAAGGACAATGACCAAAAGTCTTGTATCCTGAAAAAGCTCCTTGTACCAATCAAGGGTAAAGCTATCAAAGTTATACATCGTTCCCCCGCTGTTAAAGGAATACAAGATCAGGAAAAATATCGGTGCATAGAGGATGATAAACATTATAATTAAAAAGATTCTGGCTAAGGGTGATACTTTTTCTTCCAAATTACACACCCCTCTTTCGATTCCCTGTGAGAAACATCATCACAAACATAATCACAATTAATACGACAGCAAGGGTTGAACCCATTCCCCAGTCCTGAGTTACAAGGAAGTGCTGTTCGATCGCAGTTCCAAGGGTAATAACACGGTTCCCTGCAATTAACCTTGTAAGCATAAATAAAGATAATGCCGGGATAAAAACGACCTGACACCCTGATTTTACTCCGTCTATTGTCAGCGGAAAGATAACCCTGCGAAAAGCAGTCCACTTCGATGCTCCTAAGTCTTTTGCCGCATCGAGTAAAGTTGGGTTAATATCATTTAAAGAATTGAAGATCGGCAAAATCATAAATGGAATAAAGATATATACAGATACAAAAATAAAACTAAAATCAGTAAATAATAACTGCTGTGAGCCGATTCCAATTACCTCTAAGAAGCTGTTCGCAATGCCGTATGTACCAAAAATACCGAGGAAGGCATAGGCTTTTAAAAGCAAATTAATCCATGAAGGAACAATAATTAATAATAGCCAAAGCTGCTTATGCTTCGTTTTCGTTAATAAGTAGGCTGTTGGATAAGCAATTAATAATGTTATGGCTGTGATTAAAAAGGCATACCAAAATGAGCTTAAAGTCATTTCCAGGTAAATGGGTGTAAAAAACTTTTGGTAATTAATCAGTGAAAAATTGCCCTCGATATCAAAGAAAGAATAGTAGAGAACGAGAATAATAGGTGCGATAACAAAAAGAATAATCCATAAAGCATAGGGTACCATATATAGATTGCGGGTAAGCTTATTCTCCATGTCCATCTCCAGCCGTATAAGCTTCTAGTCGCTTATCAAATTCTTCTTCTGTTTCGCCAAATCTCATAACATGAATAGCCTCTGGTTCAAAATAAAGTCCTATTTCATCACCGACAGCTGCTTTTTTCGTTGAATGGACAAGCCATTCATTCCCATTCTGATCATAACAGCTGATTTCGTAATGAACCCCGCGGAAAAGCTGAGAGTCAACCCGAACTATTAGTTTTCCGCGTTCTACAGATGTAATTTCTAAATCCTCAGGACGGATTACAACTTCAACAAGCTCATTTGGATTAAAACCTTTATCTACACAATCAAATTGGCGGCCAACGATTTCAACCAAATAATCATGAATCATTTTTCCGCTAACGATATTAGATTCTCCGATAAAATCTGCGACAAAACGATTAATTGGCTCGTCATAGATATCAGTTGGAGATCCGCTTTGTTGAATCTTTCCTTCATTCAAAACAAAGATTTCATCAGACATGGCCAGAGCTTCCTCTTGGTCATGCGTAACAAAAATAAAGGTGATCCCCAGACGGCGCTGGAGCTCACGTAATTCGTACTGCATTTCAGTACGAAGCTTTAGATCCAGTGCGGATAAAGGTTCATCTAAAAGGATAACCTCAGGCTCGTTTACAATCGCACGGGCAATCGCGACACGCTGACGCTGACCGCCAGACATCTCCCGTATTTCCCTGGTTTCGTAGCCATCCAGGTTGACGAAGCTTAGCGCTTCCTTCACTTTTGCTTCGATTGTTTCTTTCTTTAACTTTTTAATACGAAGACCGAATGCCACATTTTCAAAGACATTTAAATGCGGAAAGAGAGCATAGTCCTGGAAGACTGTATTGACCTGACGTTTGTTCGCAGGTACGTGATTAATCTTTTCACCATTAAAAAAGATGTCTCCTTCAGATGGCTGGGTAAACCCTGCGATTAAACGGAGAATCGTAGTTTTTCCGCATCCGGAAGGGCCAAGAAGTGTATAAAACTTCCCTCTCTCAATCGCGAAGTTGACCGATTTAAGTACAGGCGGATCACTGTCGTATTGCTTTGTGACGTTTTTAAACTGAATGATAGACTGGTTTGCCATAGCAATCTCCTTCCACTACTAATTAGAATTTGCCATGACTGCAGGAATGAGGGAGATTACCAATGCGTTTATCGACGGCAAGGTTTTAATTCCTCTAAAAAAAGCGTTTATTTACAGTCTGTTCGACAAATTCCAACAATTACAATTCGGAACCATTATACATGAATTGCAAAAAAATTCAATCATTCTTTAAAGTGAGTTAATTTACAAATTCTCCATTTCCCAGCTGTTTTTTTAAAAGTAAACATAACCATCATAAAACGATTAAAGCTATACTATGGAAAAAGAGTTCAAATCGTTAAGATACTTACCCTACATATACTTTTTTAAGAAAGGAGAGGAAAGACATGAAAGAAAGAATGGTAGTTTCCTGGAGCGGAGGAAAGGACAGTACAATGGCCCTCTATAAAATTTTACAAGATAATCGCTATATCGTAGATTCATTGCTTACCACTGTTACAGAGGGTTATAACAGAATCAGTATCCATGGTGTTCGCGAGACTTTATTGGTAGAGCAGGCAAAATGCCTTGGATTGCCCTTAAGAAAGGTATACATTCCTCAGAATAGTTCAAATGAAGTTTATCAGGAAAGAATGAATGAACAGTTAATACAGATAAAAGCGGAGGGGATTGATACGGTCTTATTCGGTGATATTTTTCTTGAGGATGTAAGGATTTATCGGGAAAAGCTGCTAATGCCGCTTGATATGAAGGCTATTTTTCCTTTATGGGGTATACCGACGAAGGAATTAATAGAGGAATTTATTGGTCTTGGCTTTGAAACTGTGACAACTTGTATCGATACGGAAAAATTGACCGATGTATTTTTAGGGCGTTTCATTGATTATGCTTTTATTAACGAATTACCTGAAAATGTGGATCCATGCGGGGAGAATGGGGAGTTTCATACTTTTACATTTGCAGGACCCATTTTTAAACAGAAAATTCCATTTAGAATAGGTGAAAAAGTCGACAGGGGCAGATTTCATTTTTGTGAATTGGCAGAAAAAATCAGCCCTGATTCAGGCACTTAAAGCTGAATATTAATAAATCTTGAAGATTGTAAAAAATATAAATTCTACTATATTCTTACTCCTTTACCATGTACACTTAAAGTACTGGGGTATTAAGGGGGAATGAGTTTGAAAAAGTTTAGTAAACAAGAGAGAAGCTGGATGTGGTATGATTGGGCCAATTCGGCTTATTCAATCATTATTACTACGGCTGTTTTCCCGCTGTATTATAAAGCGGTTGCTGATAATGCGGGAGTAAGTTCAGTTGATTCTACCGCCTATTTAGGCTACACGATTTCAATTGCTACCTTTATCTTAGCGATGATTGGACCGATTTTAGGAACGATGGCCGATTATAAAGGAATGAAGAAAAAGTTTTTCTTATTCTTTTTTATCATGGGAACAGCTTCAACAGTTGGATTATTGATGGTTCCCGCTGATAATTGGCTATTATTATTAGTGATTTATACAATTACTTCGATAGGTTTTCGGGGGGCAAATGTCTTTTATGATGCGTTTCTTGTCGATGTATCATCAAAAGAAAGAATGGACGATGTATCCGCACGGGGATATGGCTTAGGCTATATTGGAAGTACGATTCCATTTATTATAAGTATTGCGGTTATTGTTTTGTCGCAAATGGAAATTCTGCCGTTTTCAAGTTTAACGGCAAGCCGCATTGCCTTTCTGATTACAGCTGTTTGGTGGATCGCCTTTTCGATTCCTCTTATTAAAAATGTCCATCAGATTCATGCGATAGACCGTGAACCAAGAATCATTGTGAACAGCTTTAAGCGTCTGGGTCAAACCTTTAAAAATATTACTCAATACCGTGCCGTCTTTATCTTTTTAATCGCGTATTTCTTTTATATCGATGGCGTGGGAACGATTATTTCGATGTCCACTGCATATGGAACTGATTTAGGGCTAGGTGCAACTGCTCTCTTGCTTGCCTTGTTTGTAACGCAAGTAGTAGCAGCCCCTTTTTCCATTCTTTTTGGGAAACTGGCTAAAAAGTTTACAGCAAAGAAAATGCTGTACGTGGGGATCGTTGTTTATACAATTGTCTGTATTTACGCGTTCTTTTTAGATACAGTGGTTGATTTTTGGATTTTAGCGATGCTGGTCGCCACTTCCCAAGGAGGAATTCAGGCATTAAGCCGTTCCTACTTTGCCCAGCTGGTACCAAAAGAGAAATCCAACGAATTTTTTGGCTTCTATAACATTTTCGGAAAGTTTGCATCGATTCTTGGACCGATTTTGGTTGCTGCGACTGCGCAAATGACAGGCAGTTCCTCAGCAGGTGTCTTTTCACTTGCGATATTGTTCATTATAGGTGCAGTCATTCTTAAATTTGTACCTGATGCTGAAACCTATAACGCCGATCAAAACAAAACCATTGGGCATTCATCTTAAAGATGAGCCCTTTTTTTATTTAGAATTAGATTCTTAGGTAAAGGTCTGATTTCTGGCGTTTGGGTGATAACGCTTTTCTTTGTGAGCGGACATGAGATCCGTTATTTCCATAAAAACCTTAGTTTTCATGATATGATCGGACATACGTTCCGTTATTTAATCAAAATCAATGTAAAATCTCTAAGATTTAGTAGAATAACGGAACCAGTGTCCTAAAATTTGAGAAATCACCCGATTTGACACAAATAACGGAACTGGTGTCTGATAAAAAGTTTGCAGCGGCAGCACTGAAGCTTCGACACCGGCTTCGGTCAAACAGGCGCCAAAAACACCTGATTCTGTTGAAATGTCAACCGAAATTAAAAAATGGACAAAAAAAGTTCAAAAAAAGTTTGACGATTTTGTGAACGAGGTGAATAATATAAGTATATAAGGAGGATGGGAAGAATGGACAACAAAGTAAAGATTTTGAATGCAGTGAAGATCGTCGGTGGAACAATCCTTTCATTAGGAATCATTCTTTTTTTAATCGGATTTTTTGTAAGCACTTACAGTGTGTTGGCGCCAATCGGGATTGGTACGATTGTGGGAGCTGTATTTATCTTTTTAATGGGTGTCTTTCTCGTTGTCTCTGAAGAAATGATTACAAAAGGTAAAGATGAAGACACTAAAATTCCGCAAATTTAAAATTATATATGAAAAGGAGAGCGCCTCACGAAACGCTCTCCTTTTATTTTTTTTACACGTAGCCCCAAATCATCGTGAGTAAAGTCCCGAAGATGGTAGCCAACGCAATGATTAACGCGTAATAAATATTGGTATAAATAGACCCTCTATCCTTCGTTTCTCCAGCATGCATAAACACGACGAGCTGAAGACCAGCCTGAAGGAAGGCAGTCACGAGCAGAACTGTCATTCCGGCTGCAAAGGACATGTCTAAGAAATAAACAAGTAAAGCAACTAATGTCAGAACGAGCGAAAAGACAAACCCCATTACTTGTTTCAGCGGGAATAATTGTTTCATATTACATCATTCCTTTCAGGTAGATGAAGCTGAAGATAAAGATCCAGACTACATCTAAGAAATGCCAGTAAAGAGAGAAAATGAATGATTTATTGGCCGTCGCTGGAGTCAGTCCGCGCTTTCTTACTTGGAGGATAATAGATAATCCCCAGAACAGACCAAAGGTAACGTGCGCACCATGTGTTCCTAATGTTGAGAGTAAGGCTGCTGTAAAGGCGCTCGTTTGCAGCCCGGCTCCAATATGGACATAGTGAATGAATTCATAAACCTCTACACTAAGGAAGCCAAGCCCGAGAAGCAGTGTAACGGCAAAGAACGCGAGCATGGCCTTCTTGTTTCCAAGCCTCATCGCATGAATCCCCAAACCAATAGTGAAACTGCTGGTTAAAAGTAACAGGGTCTCAACGAGTACTGGAGTAATTTCAAAAATTTCTGCACCAGACGGCCCGTTTCCTACACGATTTTCCAAGGTGAAAAAGGATGCAAAGAGTGTACCAAAAAGCATAATTTCAGCGCCAAGGAAAATCCAGAAGCCTAAAATATTAAGATTATTTTGCTCTGTGCTATATTCAAGAGGTTGCGTGTGATCTATCTTCATTTCTTAGCACCTCCCAATTTTTCTTCTGTCTTTTGAATTTCCTCAACAGAAATGTGATAACCGTGATCTTGTTCAAATGAACGCATCGCCATACAAACGAAGATTGCGATGGTTGTAAGAATTAACGGAATCCATAAGCCGAACACAAAGGAGAATCCCCATCCGAAGAAGATACATCCCATAATAAACGGCACGCCTGTTTTGTTAGGCATATGAATCTCTTTATATTCACCTTTGAATAGAGTGTGTCCATTCTTCTTAGAATCCCAGAATGCCTCACTTGAATTAACCTGTGGTGTAAGCGCAAAGTTGTATTCAGGAACTGGACTATGGGTAGCCCACTCAAGTGACCGGGCATCCCAAGGATCGGATCCGATATCTCTTGGTGCATAGCGAATGCTGTAATAGATGTTGTACACAATTAAGATGAACCCTGCGGCAAGACCTAGTGCACCAACAAACGAAATCATATTCCAAAATCCAAAGCCGCTTGCTTCAGAATAGGTATACATCCGACGTGCTTGCCCATCAAGTCCGGAAATAAACATTGGCATAAAGGCTATAAGTGTGCCCATCGCAATGGTCCACGCAGCGGCCTTTCCGAGTCGTTCGTTTAACATAAAACCAAACATTTTTGGCCAGTAGTATGTGAGACCGGCAAGCATCGCAAATACAACACCAGGAATAATAACCATATGGAAATGAGCTACCAGGAACATCGTGTTATGGTACTGATAGTCAGCAGCTGACATTCCAAGCATAACCCCTGTTACTCCCCCGATGGTGAAAAGCGGTATAAACAGGAGTGAATACAGCATTGGCGTTGTAATCACAATTTTCCCTTTCCATAACGTCAGCAGCCAGTTAAAGATTTTGATTCCAGTCGGAACTGCAATCGCCATCGTTGTGATCGAGAAAATACTGTTAACCATAGCTCCCTGACCCATTGTAAAGAAGTGGTGCACCCATACTAGGAAGGAAAGCAGGGAGATAATAACCATTGACCAAACCATAGATTTATAGCCATATAGATTACGTCTTGCAAACGTTGAGATAACCTCACTATAGATACCGAATGCAGGCAGGATTAGAATATAAACTTCTGGATGTCCCCATACCCAGAACAGGTTGGCCCAAAGCATATCCATACCGCCATTGTCGGTTGTAAAGAAGTTCGTTGCAAACAAACGATCCATCGTTCCCATCGCAAGTGCTACAGTCAGAACTGGGAAAGCAAAAACAATAATGACGTTCGTAATCAGAGCAGACCAAGTAAACATTGGCATTTTCATTAAAGTCATCCCAGGTGCTCTCATTTTCAGAATCGTTGTGATAAAGTTAATACCCGTCATTAATGTACCTAGACCTGCAATTTGCAGTGAAATCATATAATAATTGGTTCCTACAGACTCACTGAACTCTGTGCCGGCAAGCGGGAAATAAGAAGTCCAGCCAGCGTCCGGAGAACCGCCGATAACGAATGAAATATTAAAGAGCATCGCACCGGCAAAGAACAGCCAGAAGCTGAGGGCATTTAAACGCGGGAATGCCACGTCACGAGCCCCGATTTGCAAAGGAACAACAAAGTTCATTAAAGCCATTATGAAAGGCATCGCCATGAACATGATCATGACAACCCCGTGTGTAGTAAAAATTTCATTATAGTGCTGTGCATCTAACAAGGTGTTCTCAGGCACAGCCAGTTGAGCACGCATCATGATGGCATCTACGCCACCACGGAAAAGCATCAGTAAAGCAGATATTAAATACAAAATCCCAATCCGTTTATGGTCAACTGTCGTTAACCACTCGCGCCATAGATAGCCCCATTTTTTAAAATAGGTTAAGCCTGCTATGATCGCAATGACAGTCAATCCAATCGCAACCATTGATGCATAAATGGCAGGACTAGGATGTGGTATCGCAAATCGATCAAAGAAATCCATCTTTATGGCTCCTTTCAAAAAGTAACTGTCTTTAATCAGTATTTTATAAATCTATGAAACTATTAATGGTGATGATCAGAGTTTTCTGTGGAAGACTCTTCATGGTGTTGACCATGCTCTTCCTCTGAATTTTCAGCGGAATCACCTGATCCATGATTATGTCCGCCATTTTCCCCTTCTGGAGGAGGTAAAAATTCTAAATGTGTTCCTGTAAACGTCATTTGTCCAAGGTGACCCGGTTCTAGTAACTCATTAAACTTTTCTTCTGTAAGAGGTTCAGCCGTTTCGTGTACTTCTTTCACCCACTCATCAAATTCTTCCTGAGACATGGCAGTCACATTGAATGTATTTTCGGCAAATCCTTTTCCGCTAAAGTTTGCGTTTCTTCCCATATACTCACCAGGTGCTTCGGCTGCTAAGTGTAACGTGTTGACCATATCAGCCATCGCATATTTTTGGCCGCCTAGCTGCGGAATCCAGAAGCTTGTAATCGGACCATAAGAATAAAGCTTAAACTCAAGCGGCCGATCCGTCGGTATATACAGATAGTTGACAGTTTCGATATTTTCTTCCGGGTAACTAAAATGCCATTTCCAGTTTGATGTAGAAGCATAGACAACTAATGGTTCTTGATCTTCGTATCCGACTGGAGTAGCTTCAACTTTATAGTTGCTTTGAACTGAAACAAATGAAAGAAATGCTACGATTAAGACTGGGATCCCCACAATAATGATTTCGACAATCGGATTCCCTTCAATATGTGGAGGCTCATAATCTTCTCGCTGTTTTGAAGCACGGTATTTAATCAGCATATAGACAAGCATTGCAAATACCACAATCACGATAAACGACATAAGGACAATTGATAATTTAATATCATTGGCCTGCACTTCAGCCTGTGGTCCTTTTGGGTCTAAGACAGTTAAAGGCTCACATCCTGACAGTACGGTCATAATAGCAACAACTAGACCTATTAAAGCCCATTTTAATTTCATACAGAATCCCCTTTCCGGTGTGGTAATTGGAACATTAAATAGTATTCAAAGAGAATGTTAATTTTTTCACAAATTCATATCTTTATCATAGTAAGGTATACGGGAAAATACAATTGAAAGTGATGGATGTCACAAAAAGTTCATGAAGAAATGGCTAAAGTATGACAAAAAAAGTTCATAAAATAGACGTTAATAAATGGTAATGGACAATTAAAATTAGTCCTATTTTGAATAATGGAGTATGATAGAGAGATAGATATTTTTTAAATGGACATTATGCACAGAACGAGCAAAAAATTATATTTATATAACAAAAAAGCAGGAATCATTTAAGATGAATCCTGCTTTTTCAGTATGGTTATATCCATTTTTATAAAAGGCTGTTTTCGCAAAGATTGTTGCTACCTGAATATATTTTTTAAACTGTAGTGGAATGGAGCGGAAGACACTTGACTCCAGCGGGAAAAAGAGGAAAGGTCGAGACCCCGCAGGCAAAGCCGAGGAGGCTCGACTTCCTCCCCGGGGGAATCTTGTGTCTGGAGCGAAATGGAACGGACACGTTTACCTCCATTAAAAAACAACAAACTATGCGAAAAAAGCCTTATAAAAAGCTAAAGTCAGACAGCTTCTTCCTTCTTTTTCCCAATTAAGCTAGCCTTTACTTCGTCCCTGTTCTTTTTGTGACTGAGTACGTATAGACTGTCTCCACTCTCGATCGTTGTTTTTCCTGTAGGAGTAATGATATTTTTCTCACGGATAATTCCGATAATTAAGGTTTCTTCTGGCAGCTTAATATTGGTTAGGGAACTTCCTATCACAGGCGAGGTTTCAGGTAAAGCGACCTCCATTATTTCCGAATCGGATTGTCCGAGCGTGATGAGCTCCATAATCGGATGATCTAATTTTTCTTTATCGCCGGTTAGACCTAATTTGGTTGCAAGCCAGGATAATGTACTTCCTTGAAATAAAGCGGAGAATAAGACCACGAAAAAGACCGCATTAAAGATAAGGCTGCTGTTTTCAATCCCCGCCACGATTGGATAGGTAGCAAGTACAATCGGAACGGCTCCTTTTAGTCCAGCCCAAGAAATAAACAATTTTTCCTTTACGTTAAATTTCATAAAGAGCGTACTGAGAAAAACCGCAACTGGTCTTGCAATAAACATTAATATGATGGCCAGTAAGATTCCTTCCCAAATTACGTCAATTAATTGATGTGGGAACACTAACAGACCTAACAGAGTGAACATTAGAATCTGTGACATCCAGGCAAATCCTTCATTAAATCGCAGTATGGAAAAGCGATAAGTTAAATCATGGTTACCGACAAACACAGCCATTACATAGACAGCCAATAAACCACTTCCATTTAGAAAATCAGTAAAGGCATAAGTAAAGATCGCACTCGCCATTGCAAGAACCGGATATAGCCCGGATGTTTCTAGTTTTATATGGTTGATGACAAGAACCGTTACCTTCCCAAATACATACCCTAAAAGCAATCCCAATCCCATTTGGACAAAGAAGCTGCCCACTGCGCTCCAGATCGAAGTTTCAGGATACTGGATTAATTCAATAAAGACGATGGTTAAGAATACAGCCATAGGGTCATTGGAACCAGATTCGGCTTCCAATGTAGAAGTTAAGCGCCTTTTTATATTTTTATTCCCTAAAACTGAGAAGACTGCCGCTGCATCTGTAGATCCAACAATCGCACCGAATAGCATCCCTTCGAGTAAAGACAAGTCAAGCACGTACATTGCAGCAAAACCGGTTATCACAGTAGTTAAAAAGACGCCTAGCGTCGCAAGGCTGCTGGCAGGTCCTATAATAGGGCGAATGTGCCGCCATTTTGTCTGGGTTCCGCCTTCAAATAAAATAATAATGAGAGCTAGAATACCAATAAACTGTGTGAGTTCAACATCATCAAAGAAAATAAACTGATTGAGTAACATTCCGACTAAAAGGAATAAAACAAGGGAGGGTAATCCTAAACGAGAGGAGAATTTAGTGGCTAAAACGCCGACAATTAACATTCCAGATATTAAAAAGATCAATGTTGCTACCGAATGATCCATTAAAACACTCCTTTCTGGCTAAAAAAGACATATATATATATAATACCGATAATGCAAACAAAAACAAAGCAATAACACTTACGTTTAGTAAGCGAAATCATCATGTATGGAACATCAAGTACAGTGAGGATAGTTGAGAATCTCTTTTGAAAAAAGGTACTATGGAAAGGAGAATGTGATCGGAAGGTGTTATGGATGGGAAGAGTAATCGTAGTCGGAGCTGGAATTCTCGGGGCTTCTGCAGCTTATCATCTGGCAAAGATGGGTGCCGATGTTACAATTGTCGATCGCTTTGATCCCGGACAAGCAACGGAAGCGGCAGCAGGTATCGTTTGCCCTTGGCTTTCCCAAAGGCGAAATAAAGCATGGTACAACATGGTTAAGGCAGGAGCCCGATATTATCCGGAATTAATAAAACAGCTGGAAAAGTTGGGACAATCCGAGACAGGCTATAAACGAGTGGGTGCTCTTAGTCTTCATAGCGACCCGGCAAAATTAGAAAAGCTAGCCGAACGTGCCATCAAACGGAGGCAAGATACGCCAGAAATTGGAGATATCCAAATATTATCGCCGGAAGAAACGAAAAGCTATTTCCCTCTTTTATCTGATGAATTTGGCGCCGTTTTTGTCAGTGGAGCTGCGCGGGTCAATGGGAGAGCACTGCGAAATGCATTAATTCAATCAGCCGTTCAATTAGGAGCCAAACTCTTGAAAGATGACGCTCGTTTGGATTTTCAGGGAAGCAGAGTAACCGGCGTAAAACTAAAAGACAAGAAAGTAAATGCAGACTGTGTCATTGTAACCGCTGGTGTATGGGCGAAGGATTTACTTAAGCCTTTAGGGATTGAATTTTTGGTAACGCCGCAAAAAGCGCAGATCGTTCACCTGCAAGTATTAGAAACTGAGACAAGCGAGTGGCCGGTTGTCATGCCTCCGAATGACCAATATATTCTTAGTTTTGAAGAAGGAAGGATTGTCGTCGGTGCTACCCATGAAAATGAGGCAGGACTTGACTATCGTGTTACTGCTGGAGGCATTCAAGAGGTATTAGGGAAAGCGTTACATACTGCTCCTGGTCTTGCTTCAAGCACAGTTACAGAGGTACGGGTCGGTTTTCGTCCATTTACACCTGATTTTCTACCCGTGATTGGAGCATTGCCAGATTTTGAGGGGATTCTTGTAGCAAACGGATTAGGTGCTTCTGGCTTAACAAGCGGCCCTTTCCTTGGCCTTGAGCTCGCAAAATTAGCGCTGGGAAAACAAACGGAGCTTGATCTCAAGATTTATGATGTGGCCGGTGCTATAAAGCTTCACCTGTAAAAAAATAAGGGAAAGGGCATAGCCCTATTTCTCGGCTAAGCCCTTTCTTATATATTGTGAATTTATGCTGGCTTCACGTAAGTATCCAGTTTTAGAGCTGCTTCATATTCGTATAAAAGGTTTTCGAAAATAGCATCCCATGTCTGAGTAAGTGCATAACTTTTACCGTTCTCTGCCATTTTCAGTCTTTGATCCTCATTCTTTATTAAATTGGCAATCGAATCGGCAAACCCCTTCACATCTTTCTCTTGGCACAATAGTCCAGTGACACCATGCTGAATAATCGTTCTTACCCCGCCTGCATTGGCTGCAACGACGGGCGTTCCGCAGGCTAATGATTCAAGTACGACGTTTCCGAAGGTTTCTGTTGTAGAAGGAAACACAAATAGGTCGGATGCTGCATAAGCCTGAACCAGATCATTTCCTGTTAAAAACCCAGTAAACGTCATATTGGCTGGTGCCTTTTCTACTAATTCTTGTTTGATTGGTCCATCTCCGACCACGAGCCAATGAACGTCGTTTTTCACTTCTTCTGGAAGTATCTCTGCAATTTCAGGGAGAAGTCTAATATCTTTTTCGGGAGCAATTCGACCGACATACAGTAAAATGTGTTTTTCTTGAATGTTATATTTATGCCGTACCTCTTGGTGATTAACGACGGGATGAAAAACAGAATGATCGACGCCATGTGTCCAAATTGACAGGTTGGTAAAGCCATGTTTTTGCAGATTCTCTTTTGTATCCAGTGACGGTACAAAAATTCTCCGGAGTGGACGATGGAACCAATGCATATATTTCCAGAGGATTTTCTTTAAAAATTGCAGGTCATAAAAGGCTAAATATTTATCAAAATCAGTATGATAGGAACCGACAATTGGAATATTTAATTTTTTGGCGTAATATAATCCGCACAATCCCATATTAAAAGGAGTTGCAACATGGATGATATCTGGCTTAAACCGTTGCAATTCAGCTTTTACTTTTGGCATTTTAGGAAATGCAAGCTTGCAATCCGGGTAAAAAAATAGCTTCAAGCTTTTAAACCGATGGATATTATCGGAGTATACGCTGCCCGAACTTTCTGGTGCAAAAACCCGAAATTCAATATCATGATCTGTTAAATAATCGGTAAACCTTTTTAATGTTCTTGCCACGCCATTTATATCAGGTGCAAATGTATCCGTAAAAATTGCGATTTTCATGAGAGCCCTCCATATATGAATTCAATTAATAAAGGTATGTGTCTGCACGAATCTCCAATCAGAGTGTGCTTACATAAATACATGTAAAAAGAAATGCTTAATCCATATAAAAGATAAAAACCCTGATACACAACCTAATAAGCAACCGGCCAATACATCAGATGGATAATGTAACCCTAAATAAATTCGAGAAAAGCCAATGATAAAACCTATTGGCACTAAAATAATGGCGAGTGTTGGGTTCCAGACAACAAATGGAGTAAGAATTGCAAAGATGGCTGTAGTATGGCCGGAAGGGAAAGAATGGTCATTTAACGGATTATCTGTTACATGGATGTGATCGAGGACTGCATATGGTCTGCTGCGAGGATACCATTTTTTTATAAGTGCAACAGGAATATGACTAATAGTTAAAGCAATAGCACTAGCAATAGCTGTATATCGAATCGATTGAGATGATAAAAGAATAATGCCTAAAACAAGAGTAATCGTAAATGTAGCCCCGCCTAGGTGAGTAACCGTACGGAAAAAGCGATTTAATAGTTTTCTCTCAAAGTAGCGGTTGATAATCCGAAATAACTTACATTCCATTGCATAAAAACGTTCCATGTATCTAACCAAAACCTGCACCTCCCCACTGGTAAAGACCTCTTACTAATGATTTTAAAGAATCAATATTTAGAAAATACAAATTTCTTGTAAAAGATTTGCAATGATTTGTGAATGAATGAGATAAAAAAAGGGCATGACCCCGTCTGCGATAAAGCAGCAGCGGTCTGACCCCTTTTTACTGTTATATATCTCCGCATTTTTGCGCTAACTGATTGATAGAATCGTGTAATTTTTGGGAAACGACCTTTAGTTCTGATTTAAAATACTCGCCATCTCTAAAGAATATCGGTTCTCCTGTAACCACAGAGCGTGTCTTTTTGCTTACGTATAAAGGAATAAAATGAATATGCTGCCCTGTTTCTCTATGAAAATACCTTTCTAAATAGAGGAAGCCTTCATACATGGCCTGCATAGAAGAAGCGGAATCGGTGTATTCAATATCCGGAAAGATTAGGATTGGTTCGCCCTTTTTTAAAGCCTGCACACTATCGATAAAGGTATCAATAATTTTTTTAGTTCCTCTGAAAACGGGAATAGCATTGGCTGATTGAAAAAATTTCGGGATAAGCGAGGATACGAGAAGGGCTAATAGAGCCGCTAGTTTTTTTTTCAGCTTTAAGCGTACTGTAAAGGTATAGTCAACAAATTGCCGGTAACAGCTGGTTTTATCAAAAAATACATGCAGCACCCAAACCCGAACAGGTGTCTGTAACCAAACGTATGTGATAAATGGCCCGAAAAAATTTTGGTGGTGTGAAACAAATACAGTGGGGCACGTATGAAAATCTGGCAGCTGGACCGTATATTTAGGATATACTCTTCTAGTTAAAAAACGGACAAGTCTAAACAATTTACCGTAAAAATGCTTTTTCATTTTTTTCTCCAAAGGCTTGCATCATAAAAATAACCTCTTACTAATTGAGAAAAGATCTTTAACGAATCAAATAAAGGATGATAATGCGAACCTTCATTCCTATTAAAATATAAAGTTTGTATCGGAACTTTACGAAAATCGATATCTCTTAATCGGGCATGGATTAGCATATTGATTTCAAATTCGTACCGTTCCCCTTTAAGCTGAAGCATCCAGGACAGCTGGGAAGCCGGAATCCCCCTTAATCCAGTTTGTGTATCCTCAAGTTTATAATGAAATAAAAAACGGAAAAGAAAACTTGTGATTTTATTGCCTAACTGACTCCTTCCTGGTACATGCGTTTTTTGAAAATCTCTGACTCCTAAAACAATCTCATTTTCGTCGGAAGAAATGGCATTCGCCACTTTGAAAACATCTTCAACCGAGTGCTGGCCATCGGCATCCGCTGTAATAACGCCATCCATCTCCTGAAAATGCCCTAAAAAGTAGGCAAAAGCAGTTTTAAGAGCTCTGCCCTTTCCTTTGTTTTTGTGATGTCTTAATACTGTACACTTTTCTATTAAGCTAATTTCGCTAAAAATTGAATCAAACTCTCTATCACTCCCATCATTGACAACAAGAACATGTCTGGCCCCTTTTGCTAGAAGCGCTTTTACATAATCAATCAAACTTTCGGTCGGGTTAAGGGCGGGGATAACAATCACATAATTACTCATGAGTCCAGTCTCCTCTCCATGCCCATAAGTTAAAGTACCCTTTATTAAATTGAATAAAGTAAAGCGCTGAGCGAGATAAGCCGCAAAATCTTCTAGGATCGTGACTGCTAGCTCTTTGTAAGGGAGTGTTAGTATAAGTCTATTCTTCCATTTATTTAGAAGAATAAAGGGTACTATGTAGCTTTTCCATACATATCATTGCGTGATTTTATTTACCAAAATCAGGTGGCTGAATAATTCATTAAAAATTTTACTCTATCATTTTTTAATGCTCCGATTTTATGCGGTAGAAATAAACCTAGAATTTATTCGGGGGACAACCCGAAACAGCAAAATCATTTCTTATTAATATCATATAAGAATAGACAGTAATATATGTGGAAATTAGGTTTAATTATTACTAAAAGAGAGGGGTCTATGGGGCTTTTACGCTCAGGTGAAAGAAAGACGCCTGCTTTGTGGGAGTTCCTCGAGAAGGTTTTGCAGGTTTGGATCCTGAAAAAAGGATTCGTTAAACTCCTCTTCAGTCTGCGCAATCGCCTGACCTTTTAGAACAGCAACTGTTTCAGCAGCATAGTCAGGGTCCTCTTGTACATATGCAACAAGATGCTCATAGAAAGAATCCGATAATTGAACATTATCACTCTCTGTATGAATCAATTCCTTTAGATTTTCTGTGTTTCCCTCGAACAAAGCAGATTCAAAATCATTTATGACCTCTTCTGTACTGGGCTGGCTATTGGCAATTATGCTTAAAACAATAATTCCAATAGCAATGAAGGCCAAAAAAGCTAATAGGATTTTTTTATGCTGTTTAGCTTTTTGTACCAATTCCATAAATAATATCACCTTTTCTCATAACATTTTCACCGTTCATGTAGTTATATCCTACGGATATATGAAAATGACAACTATTAGATTTCTAGTTTTTACGAAAGTTAGTTTAATAGATTAAGATGTTCCAAGATTAAGTGAGGGGTCTTATTTGGTGTCAACAGAGGAAATCAAAATCCAAATAAAAAACCAACCGGCCGGTTAGTTACGGGTTTATTTTATGCAAATCTCTCTAGAGGAACAACGAACTTTCTTCCTGTTTTTACTAAAAATTCCATTTTAAGGGTGACTGTTTCTTTCATTTTAAGGAAGACAATTGATTTTCTCATTGTCCTATTTTTACCTAAAAAATATACTTGAAATAAATCAGATTAAGGCATATAATGTCCACTATACATAAACAAATGTCCGTTTCGGGAGGACTTATTTTGAATAGGAATAAAGAAAAGTTTTATTTAATTCATAGCGATATTTTGCCAGAGTCTATTTATAAAACGGTAGAAGCTAAAAAACTGGTTGAAACAGGTGAGGTAGAAACGGTCAATCAGGCAGTAGAAAAAGTGGGACTGAGTCGAAGTGCTTATTATAAGTACAAAGATAAAATTTTCCCCTTTAATGCTGCTACTTATCAGCAGATTGTGACGTTTTCCCTTATTTTAGAGCATCGCTCAGGTGTATTATCCAATGTCCTTCGATTTGTGGCTGAAAAATCAGGCAATATACTAACTATCAACCAAAGTATTCCTCTGCAAGGAATCGCCAATGTGGTTCTTTCTGTTGATACCGCTTCTCTTAATCTACCGACATCAGAATTTATTGACGAGCTTAATCAGGTAGACGGGGTTAGGAAGGTTGTTATCGTAGGTCAGGGCTAGATTAAAAAATTTTGAAGAAAAGAGGATTGGATTGTGAAGGATCATAAAATAAAGTTGGGTTTAATGGGAATGGGGACAGTAGGTACAGGGGTCATTCGTTTAGTTGGAGGGCATCAAGAAGACTTGTTTAAACAAACAGGGGTGGAAGTAGAAATTGGAAGGATTCTCGTACAGGATCGAAATAAGGAAAGGTTGATTTCTGTTGCTTCTGATCTGATTACAGACGATCCATACCGTCTGCTTCATGACCCTGACATCGATGTCATTGTAGAGGTAATGGGCGGCATAGAACCGGCTAAGTCCTATATCTTAGAGGCTCTGGAGCAAGGAAAGCATGTGGTAACTGCCAACAAGGATTTAATGGCGTTACATGGAGCAGAGTTATTAAAAAAAGCTGCTGAGAAAAACTGTGACTTGTTTTACGAGGCAAGTGTAGCCGGGGGAATTCCGATTTTACGGGCGTTAGTAGAGGGGTTTTCCTCAGACCGAATCACTAAAATTATGGGAATTGTAAACGGGACGACCAATTATATCCTGACAAAAATGAGCCAAGAGGGCGCCTCATATGAAGATGTTTTAAAAGAGGCACAAAGCCTTGGCTATGCAGAAGCAGACCCTACCTCCGATGTAGAAGGATTAGATGCAGCCAGGAAGATGGCGATCCTAAGTACGCTTGGCTTCCATGTTGGCATGAATCTAGATGAAGTTTCTTGTAAAGGGATATCTCAGGTTACACAGGAAGACATTCTTTATGGTCAAAGACTGGGGTATACGCTGAAGTTAATTGGGATTGCGAAGCGGGACGACGATTTGATCGAGGTTAGTGTACAGCCTACCATGCTTAAGAACTCCCACCCGTTAGCTTCTGTAAATGGTGTCTTTAATGCGGTATATGTCTATGGCGAGGCTGTTGGGGAGACTATGTTTTACGGACCGGGAGCTGGAGAGCTTCCTACCGCAACTGCCGTCGTTTCTGATTTAGTTACAGTTGTGAAGAATATGAAATTGGGTGTCAATGGTCGGGGTATGGTAGCGCCATACAAAGAAAAGAAATTAAAATCCGATGATGAGGTTTGGGCAAAATACTTCTTACGGCTCATTGTGGAGGATAAAAGTGGTGTATTAGCTCAGCTAACCACAAAAATGGCAGAAGAAAAGGTTAGTTTGGAACAGGTGATTCAGCATCCGACTAAAGACGGTAAAGACAAGGCGGAGCTGATCATGATTACCCATTTATCATCCAAAAAGAGTATCAGCCATATTTTAAATGAATTGGAACAGTTAGAATTTGTGAGTGAAATTAAAAGCGTTTATCGAGTGGAAGGCAGTGAATGACATGAGTGGAATTCTAGCAAAATATGCACCTTATTTACCAATTACAGCAAAGACCCCTTCCCTTACTTTACATGAAGGGAATACACCGTTAATATTTGCCCCTAATCTATCAGAAAAGTTAGGGCTCGAGCTTTACTTTAAGTATGAGGGGCTGAATCCGACAGGTTCATTTAAGGATAGAGGAATGGTCATGGCCGTCGCTAAAGCAATAGAGAAAGGCAGCAAGACGATTATGTGTGCTTCAACCGGCAATACCTCGGCCTCAGCGGCAGCCTATGCGGCAAGGGCCAACCTTAATTGCTTTGTTTTAATACCTGAAGGAAAGATCGCACTTGGGAAGTTAGCACAAGCAATTGCTTATGGAGCTAAAATTATTGAAATAAACGGAAATTTCGATGATGCTCTTTCCATCGTCAAAGACATTACCGCTAAAGAACCGATTACTCTTGTTAATTCAATCAATCCGTATCGGCTAGAAGGACAAAAGACGGCTGCGTTTGAAATCTGTGATGAACTGCAGGATGCTCCAGATATTTTAGCAATACCCGTTGGAAATGCCGGAAATATCTCAGCATATTGGAAGGGATTCACTGAATATTATGAGAACGGCCAATCTGCAAAGCTCCCACAAATGTATGGCTTCCAAGCCGCTGGAGCAGCCCCGATTGTAAGAGGCGAAATCGTGGAAAATCCAGAAACGCTTGCGACCGCGATTCGTATCGGAAATCCGGCAAGCTGGGAGAAAGCAACAAATGCTTTACAAGAATCAAATGGACTGATTGATGAAGTTACAGATGAACAAATTGTAGAAGCTTATCAAACATTAGCTCGTTCTGAGGGAATATTTACTGAACCAGCTTCTGCCGCTTCGTTAGCAGGAATTATCAAACAAAGACGCTCAGGTCAGTTAGAAACGGGCAAAAAAGTGGTTTGTGTCTTAACCGGAAATGGATTAAAAGACCCTGATACAGCGATTCAATATGCTAAATTCAAGCCAGCTAAAGTAGAAAGCAGCTATGATTCTGTCTTAAAAGTTCTATATGCACATGCCGGTGAAAAAAATGAAACAGTTTGATGTTACGGTAAGAGTACCGGCTAGTACGGCAAATCTCGGCTCGGGATTTGATGCAATCGGAATGGCCCTAAATTTATATACTACAATCAAAATGCGCCGTGCTTCACAAACCTATGTTGCTTTAAAAGGCAACAATTTAGAGGGACTTCCAACAGGGAAAAATAACATGATCTATCAAGCTGCGATTGCTGTGTTTAACCATGCTGGGTCCCCTATCCCTGAGCTTGAGATCGAAGTAGAAAGTGAAATTCCTTTAACAAGAGGTTTAGGCAGCAGTGCTGCAGCGATTGTTGGCGGAATGGTTGCGGCCAATGAGCTGCTAGAGGAACCTTTGAGTCAAAATCAACTCTTTCAATTAGCAGCGGAGATAGAAGGGCATCCTGATAATGTGGGGGCATCCCTTTTCGGGGGAATCATAGCAGCGGCTAAAACCGATTCAAAGATTTCCTATGTTCAATTTCCTCCGCCTCAAGGAATCCGCGCCGTTGTTGCTATTCCGGATTATACTTTATCGACTGCAGCTGCCAGAGATGTATTACCCTCTTCTTATTCAAGAGAAGATACTGTACATGCCATCGGTCATTCTGCATTGTTAGTCGCAGCATTAGCGCGCGGAGAACTCTCAGTTTTATATGAAGCTATGTCAGATCGGATTCATCAGCCATATCGTGCAACTCTTATTCCGGGGCTTGAGGAATTATTAACTACGAGCAAGCATCATGGAGCAATCGGCATTGCATTAAGCGGAGCAGGTCCAACGATCATCGCTTTAACAGATAAGGATGATCAACCTCTTTCTTTGCATATTGATCAGGTTCTACATAGTCATGGGATAAAGGCAAATGTGTTGACTCTTTCTATCGACACGGTTGGGGTCACAGTCGAAACCAAGATAAACGCAAAAAAAACATTTACTAGTTAATTGCCAGTAAATGTTTTTTGATTTGGCTTTGGCTTTTTCTATGATCATGGAGATGAAAATGGGTTATGAATAAGCTATACCTGTTATCTCAGACCAACAACTTCTAACCCCTGCTGTTGTAAATATTCAATAATTCGGGGTAAGGCATCAATAACAGCCTGCGATTCATGGAGAAGGATAATCGCCCCGGAAGTATCGGAGTTGGCTACATATTGAAAAATTTCCTCGGAGTTGTGATGCTTCCAGTCTTCTGTATCTTTATTCCAAAGAACCAGCTTGTGATTAGTCCGTTCCGCTAATTCTAAGGTCGTCTCATTTTTTGCTCCATAAGGGGGTCTGAAGAGAACGACTTCCTCTTGGATAATATCCTCAATTAAATGAATTGATTGTATCATTTCCTTTTCCTGTTCTTCGTACGACAGATTTGTCATGTTCGTGTGATTCATCGTATGGCTGCCGATGGAATAACCATTGTCGTGTACATATTGAACATATTCAGGATATTTCTTTGCATGTAATCCTATAAAAAAGAACGTTCCGCCAACCTCGTATTTTTTCAGGATATCAATAATTTCTTTTGAATACTTAGAAGGGCCATCGTCAAAGGTTAGAGCGACACTCCCTTCTGGAATGCTATAGGTTAGTCGTTCTTCTACCTCTATAAGCGGAATAGAGGGCTCTTCTGCTGTTAAGCTTTCACTGCTAGATTCGTTCACATCCGAAATAGGAGTATCACTTGGTTTGTTTTCAGGCTTAATCAAAGAGGCAATATCCGTCTGTTCATTTAATGAACCATTATAATCCTGTTCCCCGATTGTCTTAGCCTCGACGATTGCTGGATGGCTAAAAGGAGTATCGTTTCTAAATGAATCCTTTAAATAAACGAGCAGAAAGGCACTTATGGATAGGAACGCAACCATCGCAGCAGCCATCCAGGAAACTCGATGACTCTTTGGACGCGAAAATAGTTCTGTTTCGACTCCCTCTTCCTCAGCATGCGCAGTTTGTTCTCTTAAGAGAAATGGAAACGTATCAATCTCACTGATTTGTTCCATTTTCCTAAGTGTATCTAATCCTTTGGCAAACTCCTCTGAGCATGGAAAATAGATTCGGTCACTTTGATCCCGGAAAGTTCTTGTTAAGAAGCTGAGATATTGGTTTCTATGATTGTCCCAAGAAGTTTGAAAAGACATTCTATATTTAAAAGAACCTTGAAAATCTACTATTTTTTGAATATTAGCTGCCGTATCTCGGTCAATTTCCCATAAAAACTGATTGGAACTTTGGAATAATAATCTAACCTGCAAAAATGATTTTTCTCCATTTTCCTCGACTGACAACAGTTCTAGCAGTTTTACGCTGTAAACAGACATGATGCTCCCCCCCTTCTCTCTATGGTTTCAAAATGTCTGTTTACTCTGATTGGGTAGAGGATGTCTTTGGTGTAAAGGAAAATGACATTCTCTCTGTAAAATCTTTGATTGTCTGCAGTAATTGATTTTTTTCTTCGAGAATTCTTTCATATTGTTCTAAGTATTTTTGATTCTCTACTTCGAGCTCTCGAATTTTTTCTTCTAATTGATTAATGCGTAATAGATTTTGATATTGTGTGCTTGTTGACTCTTCACTTAATTTATTGTATTTTTGAACCTCTTTTTCTAGCTGATTTGAGATTTTTTCAAATTCTTGGTTAGACGTATTTTGATATTCTTTATAATCCTCTAGAAGCTGATCATAGCTCATTTGTTTATGGGTCAGGTTTGTTTCTAAACTATGAATCTCTTGGTTTTTTTCTTGTAACAACTTTTCCTTTTTCATAATATCGTGCTTAAGACGATTAGTTGTATCTTTTTCGTTTAGGAGCTGTTCTGCAAGGCCTTTATTTTTATAAAGGATTAATTGACGGTCTTTTAGCATATTTTCAAGAGCTACAATCATATCTAATGAAACTTTATCTTGATTATCCTTTGAAAAAAGAGAGTAAGGGGTGGAAATCTCTTCAAAACCAGCTATCGGTTGATATTCATCCAATTCAACTTCTTCCGTTAAAACTTCTTCTTCATTAGATGGCTGATTGGACATAACACCTTTCCACCAGCCCAATGATTTGCTTTTCGTTTCTTTTGTCATGTTTTCATCTCCTACTTCTTTAATAAGCCTAAAGTCTTGGTCCATTTATCAAAATGCGACAAAAATAGAAATCTATTAATTAATTCCTATTCTCGGTTAAGAAAATTACGTCAAATATACCATTATTATCTATCTTTTATTGTAAGATTATGTAGAAGAATGTCAACATAAGTCCTAGAAATAATCCTTTTGTCGTGGTTTTTTTTGCTATTTTTTTAAAATAGTAGATTAAAGACTAATAATAGAACAACGAAAGCGTATAATTACGCAAGTATCTTTTTGGAGGGTTTATATATGAAATCTAAGACAGCGGTTGTTACAGGCTCATCAGGCGGCTTTGGCCTGCTAATCTCATTGGAGCTTGCACTGCGCGGTTTTTATGTTGTGGCTACGATGAGAAATATCGAAAAAGGGTCGGAACTAATAAATAAAGCTAAAGAAATGAGTCTTGAGCAATACATCAAGTTAATTGAGCTTGATGTGACTCGGGAAGATTCCATTCTTACATGCAAGAGTTATTTAGAAGAAAGCTGCGGTTCAATCGACATTTTGGTTAATAATGCAGGGTATGCCGGAGCGGGTTTTGCCGAAGAGGTTTCCATTCAAGAATTTCGAAAGCAATTTGAAACGAATGTATTTGGAGTTATGTCGGTTACCCAAGCAATCCTGCCGCTGATGCGGAGAAAAAAGGCCGGGAAAATTATAAATATGAGCAGTATCAGCGGTAAAATCGGCTTTCCGGGTCTATCTCCGTATAGTGCCTCTAAGCATGCATTGGAAGGATACAGTGAATCACTTAGACTCGAGTTAAGGGACTTTGGCATTGATGTTGTGTTAGTAGAGCCGGGTTCTTTTAAAACCAATATTTGGACAACAGGTAAACAAGTAGCTGAATCATCCCTCAATCAGAACTCGCCTTACTTTAAAATGATGGAAAGAATAGAAGCCCATCTTCATAAAGCATCACCAAGATACGGAAACCCAATAGATGTAGCTAGGCTAATCGGAGACATCGCTGAAAATCCTAAGCCCAAACTCCGATACCAAATTGGAAAAGGTGTAAAAGCCACGCTAGCTCTAAAAGCCATCCTCCCCTGGTGGATCTGGGAAAAACTATTACTCAAACAACTAAAATAAACCGATTCGACAAACTTCGGGACGTGACAGGCATCAGCCCCGTATGTAATAATAAAAAAAAAAGTTCAGCAATATGTATAAGCTTGGGAATAAGGCTCAAGCGTTTCTACCAGGTAACCGTAAATTACCGGACTACATGAAGGGTGAATGTGACATATGCTATTTGAACATACGGCTGATAAGTATGTTAAATTTGTCATCTTCTCAAGAATGTAGATTAGCCTGGGTGTATGGTGTGCCCGGGTTTTTTTTGTGTAAACATTTATCGATAGATACTAGAATGATTGTATTGACTGATTGGGAGTATAAATAAGATGGGATTTGTTTACTCCTGCATATAAGAAAGGAGATGATCTTCATGGAGAATTGGGTCAAGCGAAAGAAACTATATGAAGTCAGCCAGCAGCTATCTAAGGTCGCCCGCGGTTTAGAAAAAGCAGACACAGTTATTAAAAATGGAACATTAATAAATGTTTACTCGGGCGAATTACTAGAAAATATCGACATTGCCATCAGTGAAGGGCGAATTGCCTATGTAGGAAAGGCCGACCATACAATCGGAGAAAATACCAAAGTCATTGAAGCATACAACCGTTATATCGTGCCTGGTTTTTTAGATGGTCATATGCATGTGGAGAGCACGATGCTGTCCGTTACAGAATTTGCTAAAGCCGCCTTGCCCAAAGGAACAACCGGCATTTTTATGGACCCGCACGAAATTGCGAATGTGTTTGGGGCGGAAGGCGTTCGCCTTATGCACGAAGAAGGCCAGCAGCTCCCATTAAAGGTGTTTACGACCTTCCCATCCTGTGTACCTGCGACTACAGATTTAGAGGATGCCGGGGCTGCGATTCATGTAGAAGATGTACAAACAGGATTACAGTGGGAGAAAGTCGCTGGACTTGGCGAAGTTATGAATTTTCCGGGGGTAGTCTTTGGGGATTCTCTTATGCTGGGGGAAATTGAAGCAACGATAAAAGCCAATAAGGCAGTAACCGGGCATTTTCCTGCCGAGGATCCTTATTTGCTCCAAGCTTACCTATCTTCAGGAGTCACTTCTGATCATGAAACCGTAACAAGAGAGCAAGGGCTTGAGAAGGTGCGCTTAGGCATGCACTTAATGATTCGTGAAGGATCGGCATGGCATGATGTAAAAGAAGTTATTAAGGTTGTAACAGAAGATAAAGTTAGTACGGCTAATATTAGTTTAGTAACAGATGATGTGTATCCGCAGACTCTCGTTGAAAAAGGGCACTTAAATCACGTCGTCCGCCGTGCGATTGAAGAAGGGGTAGATCCAATTACTGCGATCCAGATGGCGACGATAAATGTAGCGCGTTATTTTAAATTGGAACAGGACTTAGGTGCAATTGCTCCAGGAAAATGTGCGGATATTTTATTAATAGAGGACCTTCAAAAAGTTGAACCTGTGACAGTTTTAACAGACGGAGAGGTGATTTTTGATAAAGGGGAATTAGTGAAATCATTCCCTCGCTACACATATCCTGAATATGTGAGAAATTCCATGAACGTTAAAGAAGAACTGAATCCAGCCGACTTTTTACTAAAAAGTAAAAGCGGAAAATCAGAAACAGAAGTTCATGTGATTAAAATTATAGAAAATAGTGCGCGCACGGAAAAAATGACAGCAGTCTTAGAGGTTCAAGACGGTGTGATACAGCCTGACGTCGATCAGGATATCATTCAACTGGCCTGTATTGACCGCCACCATCGAAGCGGACAAATCTCCCTCGGATTCGCTCATGGATTTCAGTTAACTAAAGGTGCGGTGGCCTCAACGGTCGCCCATGATAGTCATAATCTATTAGTGATGGGAACAAATTCGGAAGATATGGCACTAGCCGCAAATGAACTCGTAAAATGCGGCGGCGGGATGATTGCTGTTGCAAATGGGAAGATATTGGCCCGCGTAGCGATGCCAATTGCAGGTCTAATGTCTGACCAGCCATTAGAAACAGTCGTTCAAGAAGTGCAACAGCTAGAAAAGGCCTGGAAGGTATTGGGATGCCCAATCAATGCGCCATTCATGACCTTCTCTCTTATCGCTCTAGCAGTCATTCCAGAAATCCGCATTACAAACCGGGGGATTGCCGACGTAACCCAATTTCAGCTGATTCAAACGGAAATAGAATCATGAGAATGAACTAAGTTTTGCAATAAATAGATATGCAGCCAGTAGCCTGCGGCAAAACAAAGCAAAGAGGTGTCCAAATCTAAACAGGACACCTTTTTTAAAACGTTACACTATAAAGTTTTTTCACAGATAGCGGAACTGATGTCCGTAAGAACCCCGGTGTCGCACGCCAAGGACGAATATCGGACATACAATCCGCTATTTCCTTAAAAACCGCTGTTCTGAAGACCTGAACGGACATATGATCCGTTATTTTGCCAAAATCATTAGAAAATCGTTGATTTTTCAGTAAATAGCGGAACCAATGTCCTATAATTTTGAAAAACGGCCAATTTGTCACAGATAGCGGAACTGATGTCCGTAAGAACCCTGGTGCCGCACGCCAAGGACGAATATCGGACATACAATCCGCTATTTCCTTAAAAACCACTGTTCTGAAGACCTGAACGGACATATGATCCGTTATTTTGCCAAAATCATTAGAAAATCGTTGATTTTTCAGTAAATAGCGGAACCAATGTCCTATAATTTTGAAAAACGGCCAATTTGTCACAGATAGCGGAACTGATGTCCGTAAGAACCCCGGTGTCGCACGCCAAGGACGAATATCGGACATTTTTTCATCCAAAACTATTCTTATCGACAAACTTCAGTCAGTGACAAGTACCCTATCGTATACCCTTCATAAAGGTTTGAATCTTTGGCGCGAAAATGAACAAGATGATGCTTAGAACGATTGATACTCCACCAATAATTCCAAAGTATAACATTTCATTCGCAGCAGAATAGAATTTAACCAGCTGTGCGTTAATAGCTTGTGCAGCTGCATTGGATAAGAACCAAAGGCTCATTGTTTGCGCTGAAAATGCGGCAGGCGCGAGCTTGGTTGTTGCTGAAAGTCCTACCGGTGACAGGCAAAGCTCACCAAGTACGACAATAAAGTAGCTAAGTACCAACCATAATGGACTAACTAAAGAATCCGCACCGCTAAAGTAGGCTGGCAGTAAAATCACAAGGAATGAAAGACCGGCAAACAATAGACCTAGCGAGAATTTTTGCGGAATTGTTGGCTGGCGTTTTCCAAGCTTAATCCAGAACCAGGCAAATACAGGAGCTAGAAAAATAATAAATAACGGGTTCAATGATTGGAACCAAGCTGGGGAAATCGTTATCCCGGCAAACTCTAGTTGAGTTCGTTTATCTGCATATAAAGCTAAAATCGTTGAACCTTGTTCCTGAATGGCCCAGAACATAACAGATGCAATAAAGAGCGGGATATAAGCAATAACGCGAGAGCGTTCAACGGCTGTTGTTTTAGGACTGCGATACATCACAACAAAGTAAATGGTTGGAATGACAATTCCTAATACCCCGACAAGAGCAATAAAACTATCAAAGTTTAATAGGCCAGTTGGAATCATAGTCACACATAAAATGGCAATGATTATTAGTGCCAAGCCGATAATCGTTCCATACTTCTTCTTTTCAGCAGAAGAAAGCGGATTTGCTACAAATGTTCCAGCTAATCCGAGATTCTTCTTCTTGGTTGCCATAAAAACAAGAAGTCCAATAAACATACCAACAGCGGCGATCGCGAAACCTAAGTGAAAGTTCACATCCATTCCCACTTTTCCGACAATTAATGGAGCAGTAAATCCACCGAGGTTAATACCCATATAGAAAATACTGAATCCCGAATCCCGTCGGTTGTCGTCTTCACTATAAATTTCGCCAACAACGCTAGAAACATTAGGCTTTAATAAACCTGTACCGAGTACAATCAGAACCATTGAAACAAAAAATAGAGCGATGCTGCCGGGAACTGATAATGCTATGTGTCCTAACATAATCAAAATTCCACCATAAAAAACGGCTTTTGAGGTACCGAATATGCGGTCAGCTAACCAACCACCGATAATACCTGACATATATACTAAAGATCCATAAATGGACATAATTGAAAGTGCGATCGGCTCGTCTAAACCAAGACCACCTTGTGTTACTTCATAATACATATAGAAAACAAGGATTGCTCTCATTCCGTAATAAGAAAATCTCTCCCAGAATTCTGTGAAGAAAAGAGTAAATAGGCCCTTAGGATGTCCGAAGAAGCCCTTTTGCGGGACACTAGCCACAATTTTCTCTTTTTTAGAATCAGACATTACGTAAAACCTCCTTTTTTACTATTCTTATTATTCTACAATAATATCAAGTCCCTATCATTGTCAAATTTCGACAGGTGTCTGCCGCGTTCCAAAATTTATCGATTTTCCTTTATTTTGTATAGTTTACAAATGATGAAACACACTAAAATAGAGTTGTAAATATACGATTTTTGAGGAGATTTTTATGTACAAATTATTTACGCATAATGATTTAGATGGGGTTGGATGTGGCATAGTCGCCAAGCTTGCATTTGGTGACCAAGTCGATGTTCGCTACAATTCTGTAATGGGTTTGGATTTTCAGATAGAAAAATTCCTCGAAAGAAAAAACGACAATAAACAGAAAGAGGATTTTTTAATCATTACAGATCTTTCAATTAATGAAAAAAATGCAGAGGGACTTAATGAGTATGTTGCGGAAGGCGGAATGGCGAAGCTGATTGATCACCACAAAACAGCCCTTCATTTTAATGACTACAGCTGGGGATTAGTCAAAGTCGAATATGATAATGGGCGTTTAACCTCTGCCACCTCATTACTCTATGATTACCTTGTGGAACACGACCTGATACAGCCTTCCGCAGCTGTCGAAGAATTTGTAGAATTAGTTCGGCAATATGACACGTGGGAATGGGAAAAATACGACAATATCAAAGCCAAGCATTTGAATGATTTATTCTTTATGGTTTCGATCGATGAATTTGAAGAAAAAATGGTATCCAGGCTTCTAGAAGCCGAGCATTTTGAGTATGACGAATTTGAACAAAAACTGCTCAATATGGAAGAGGAAAAAATTGAACGCTATATCCGAAGAAAAAGACGTGAAATGGTTCAAACCTTTGTAGGAGAGTATTGCACAGGTATAGTTCATGCTGAATCGTATCATTCAGAGCTTGGAAGTGAGCTGGGAAAGGAAAATAGTCATTTGGATTACATAACAATCTTAAATATGGGCGGAAAAAAAATTAGCTTTAGAACGGTCCATGATGATATTGATGTCTCAGCGGTAGCCGGACGGTTTGGAGGGGGTGGCCACGCTAAAGCAGCAGGATGCTCGATGAATGAAGAATCTTACGAGCTCTACGTAAAGGCTGCCTTTACGATCGAACCGATGAGGCAGGATGCTTTCAAGAATCAGTACAACCTTAAAAACATCCCGCAAGGAAGCTTATATGAGAATCGAAATGAAGATCAGATCTTTATCTATTCTAAAAACGAGTCGGAGTGGATCGTTGAGTTAAATGGTGAACCTTTAACAGAAACATTCACAAGCTTTGAAACTGCTGAGAGATACGTAAAAAGAATTCATTCTGCCTGGCTGGCGCGAGATGAACATTATGTGGAATTTTTGAAGGATGTTGTGATAAACATAAAATGTATTTAGCTAACTGAAAAATTCTATGCACAAAAAGAAAAACCCCTCGAATATTTGAGGGGTTCATTCATTCAAATAATTAACGGCAATAAACAAACTATTTTACTAGTTTTAGATATGCCTAGCTGTGGGATAATGTGAATATCTAGTTTATTATAGAAATTTGTTATTTTATAAAAAATGAATGATATGATGAAGTTACAATTTTGATAGAGGGGCAAGAGAAGTATGGCGAAACCAAAAAAATACTACGTCGTGTGGGCGGGGCGAAATCCAGGGATATATACAAGCTGGGATGAGTGTAAGGAGCAAGTGAACGGATATCAAGGGGCGAAATATAAATCCTTTCCATCTGAACAGGAAGCAAAAGAAGCATTTGCAGCTGGGGCGGCGAATGCTTACTCATCTAAAACCTCAACCACAGGCCAAAAAGTCCAAGCAGACATTATTTACAATAGCATATCCGTAGATGCAGCCTGCAGCGGAAACCCTGGTGATTTAGAATACCAGGGAGTAGACACCAAAACGGGGGAGCGAATTTTCCATGTAGGTCCTATTGAAAATGGAACCAATAACATTGGGGAGTTTCTTGCAATTGTTCATGCCTTGGCACTGCTCAAAAAACAAAATAGCAACAAAACGATTTACTCAGACTCCGCAACAGCGATTTCTTGGGTGAAGAGAAAAAAAGCTAACACTCAGCTGGAGTACTCGGAAAAGACAAAATATATTTGGACATTAATCAAACGTGCGGAAAAATGGCTTCAAGAGAATACATATTCTAATAAAATCTACAAATGGGAAACAAAAGACTGGGGAGAAATTAAAGCAGATTTTGGCAGAAAATAGATACAGAAGAAAATCAAAAGCCCTAAACCATCGCAGGTTGAGGGCTTTTCCTTTTTATCGGCAGATTATAGTCCAGTCCGCTCTTCACTAAGTGCGCTTGGAGTTTGTTCAAAAATTTATAATTTAAACGAACTTTTCAGCTCCACAATTAAATTATAAACCGCTTTTTCTTCTGTCGAGAGCTTAGGATCTACACTAAAGTATCCATGTCTAAAGAATTGGAACTTATCATATGGTTTGACGTCCTTCATGTTGGGCTCGACAAACCCATTTAAAATTTGCAGAGAGTTTGGATTCACATGATCTAAGAAATTCTTGCTGTCCTCATCCTCTTTTTCCTCTCCATCTTCATCTAGTATCAGTGGTTCATAGAGACGGAATTCCGCAGGAACCGCTTGTGTCGCTTCCACCCAGTGAATCGTGCCTTTAACCTTGCGTCCCGTAAAACCGGTACCGCTTTTTGTTTCTGGGTCATAGGTACAATGAATCTCGACAACGTTTCCATTCTCGTCTTTTACAACATCTTCGCACTTAATGAAATAAGCATGCTTGAGTCTTACTTCATTGCCAGGGAACAAACGGAAATACTTACTTGGCGGATTTTCCATGAAGTCTTCCTGTTCGATATAAATTTCACGGGAAAACGGAATTTGTCTTGTACCCATTTCCGGCACTTCCGGATTAATTTCCGCTTCAAGCATTTCAACTTGTCCTTCTGGATAATTCGTGATCACTACTTTAAGCGGGCGTAAAATACCCATTGTCCGAGGGACTTTTAATTTTAAATCCTCTCTGACAAAGTGGTCAAGCATCCTGGAATCAACGGCCCCATCGCCTTTTGATACCCCTAATTCACGGACAAATGCGCGAATCGCTTCAGGTGTAAAACCTCTTCTTCTTAAGCCAGAAATCGTTGGCATGCGCGGGTCATCCCAGCCGTCTACAAACTCTTCTTCCACTAGCTGCTTTAATTTACGCTTACTCATGACCGTATTGGTTAAATTCAAGCGGCCAAACTCGATTTGCTGCGGCTTGCTTGCCATTTCACATTCTTCAATTACCCAGTTATACAAAGGACGCTGATCTTCAAACTCAAGCGTGCAGATGGAGTGTGTTACATCCTCAATCGCATCCTCAATTGGGTGAGCGAAGGAATACATCGGGTATATACACCATTTGTCTCCTGTATTATGGTGGGTTGCATGAGAAATCCGGTAAAGAACAGGGTCTCGCAAATTAATATTAGGCGAGCTCATATCAATTTTCGCTCTAAGCACTTTCTCACCGTTTCCAAACTCACCTTTGCGCATCCGCTCAAATAATTCTAGGTTTTCCTCTACAGAACGGTTTCGGTAAGGGCTCTCTTTCCCCGGCTCTGTTAAGGTGCCGCGATATTCCCTTATCTCATCAGCTGTAAGGTCATCTACATAGGCTTTCCCTTTTTTAATAAGAAGGACTGCCCGATTATACATTTCCTCAAAATAATCGGAAGCAAAAAACAGGCCATCCCAATCATATCCGAGCCACTTAACATCCTCTTTAATCGATTCAACGAACTCCGTATCTTCCTTTAACGGATTGGTATCGTCAAAACGGAGATTCGTTTTCCCGTTAAATTCATCCGCCAAGTCAAAGTTAATGATAATGGATTTAGCATGTCCGATATGTAAATAACCGTTTGGTTCTGGCGGAAAACGAGTCATCACATGATCTCGTTTACCTGTCTTTAAATCTTCAATAATAATATCCCTTATAAAATTTGAGGTGTTATGTTCCACAGCTTTCAACCTTCCTTATAAATGAAGTTGTAACTAATTATTGATTATGTGAAAACAAATGGATCTTTATATACTTTACACATTATGTCCGTTAGCAAGTATTGTAACACAACTGTCAATGGAATTTTAGCCAAAAAATCAGGACGGGACCCAATTATCTCCATTATCAAAATTCGGCCGAGTATCATAGGATAAAGTATGCCCCTTATATATTTAGTGACGAAGGAAATGAAAGCGTTTGCCAAAGAGACGGGGTGTTATAAAGGAATTATTACGACGTTTAGAAATGACTGATATTTGTGAATACTAAAAATAAATAAGGTTTGCTTATCCTTTTTTAGATGGTAGTAACTTGGCCGAGTGAATGCAAAAGTAAGCAAGCATTAAAAAAGTTCTAAAGGAGTGCAAGTCAAATGAATGTAGATAGGGCTTTACAGGTGCTCGATTCCATGCGACTGCCGAACGGAACTTATACAGCTAGTCTTTCCCAGGATTACAATTACGTTTGGATTCGGGATGTTTGCTATACGGTTCTCCCTTTTTTAAAGTGGCCTGACGAACGATTTGAAACAGCGTATCATGCTTTATTTGATTTATTTAAAAGCTATGAATGGAAAATCGATATTCATCGGACCAAAAAACCCGTTTATTTATATGAGTACATCCATTCTCGTTATTCAACCGATTTAAAGGAACTTCAACAGGAATGGGGTCATGCTCAAAATGATGCAATAGGAGCATTTCTCTGGGGAGTTGGAGAAGGCTTTAGCCACGGGCAAAGGGTCATTCGGGATGATAGTGACATTGCGATTTTACAAAAATTGGTTGATTATTTAGAATGTATCCGTTACTGGGAAGATGAAGATAATGGTATGTGGGAAGAAAATATGGAAGTTCATGCTTCTAGTGTCGGAGCATGTGTAGCAGGTTTAAAGGCTATTAAAATGCTGGTAGAGGTCAAAGATGAGCTTATCATAAATGGAGAAAAAGCGTTACAAAAGCTTCTGCCTCGTGAAAGTATTTCAAAGGAAACAGATCTGGCGCTGCTTTCCCTCATTTACCCTTATCGCGTGGCAGATAGGCAAATGGCATTAAAAATCCTGGAAAATGTGAATACACATTTAGAAAGAACCTACGGCTGTATCCGTTATATCAATGATCAGTACTATAACGAAGGCAGTGAAGCAGAATGGTGCTTTGGCTTTCCATGGTTAGGTCTTTGTTATCTGGAGTTAGGCATGTTTGAGAAAACACTTGAGTATCTGGAAAAAACCAAAAGGATTGTCCCTGAAAACTGGGAGGTTCCGGAACTGTATATTGGCGGAGCGTTCAAACCGAATGGCAATACACCGCTGGCATGGGCTGTTGCGATGGCGTATTTGTTCATGACCCAGATGGAATCCTTCAAAATGTATGGCGAAACCGTTCAATAATAGTGAATTAAGGATAAAAGCTCGAGGATGTCTTAAAGAGGGGGTAACCTCTTTTGAGACATCCTCGAGCTTTTTTATATGAATCACTTATTCCCCAAAACTATCTATATTTCAACAATAAAAGACATTTTTCATTGAAGGGTTCGCATTTTTCGCAACGAATTTTTCTTTATTACTTTAAATCGAGAGGTATAAAAATGAATAATGAGACGGGGGTGCTAGAGATGGAAGGGACTATTGCCAAGAGTAAAAGCCAGCTTGTAAGTGAGTTAGATGTATACCTTTTTCATGAAGGAACACTTTATCAGGCTTATCAAATGCTAGGGGCACATTTCGTTACGTCTGAAGAAGTAAAGGGTGTTCGCTTTGCGGTTTGGGCACCGAATGCCAGAAAGGTTTCGGTGGTAGGAGATTTTAATCGCTGGGATGGGTCTCATCATCAGATGGAACGGATTCCTCAATCAGGGATATGGGTGCTATTTGTCCCCGGGCTTCAGGAAGGAGAACTATACAAATATGAGATTATAACCCCTGATAATACGAAGGTGTTAAGGGCAGACCCATATGCATTTTTCTCAGAAGTCCGGCCCAATACGGCGTCTATTGTTCACCGGCTGGATACATATGTTTGGCGGGATGACAAATGGATGCAGCAAAGAAAAAAAATAGATCATTTTAAAAAGCCGATGCTTATTTATGAACTTCACCTTGGTACATGGAAAAAGAAAGCTGATGGCGAGTTATATTCTTACCGGGAAATAGCCGGCGAACTCATTGATTATGTGGTTTCCTCTGGTTTTACTCACATCGAAATCATGCCTATTATGGAGCATCCGTATGACCGTTCCTGGGGTTACCAGATAACAGGTTATTATTCAGTAACTAGCCGATTTGGCACTCCTGAAGACTTTATGTACTTTATCGATCAATGCCATCAAAAAGGGGTTGGAGTGATTTTGGATTGGGTCCCTGTACATTTTTGTAAAGATGCCCATGGACTCGGACGATTTGATGGGACACCGCTCTATGAACCTATTGATCCGCGCGAAGCAGAAAGGCCCCATTGGGGAACATATAGTTTTGATTATAAAAAGCAAGAGGTTATTAGCTTTCTCATATCCAATGCAATGTTTTGGCTAGACGTATTCCATCTGGATGGATTTCGCGTTGATGCCGTATCATCCATGATTTATTTAAATCATGATCGGAATCACCATGAACCTATAAAAAATAAGAATGGCGGAGAGGAAAATTTAGAAGCCGTCGCGTTTACGAAAAAATTAAATGAAGTTATTTTTAAGCATTATCCCGAATGTTTAATGATTGCCGAGGAAGCAACGGCGTGGCCGCTAGTAACTGCTCCTACGTATTCAGGGGGACTGGGGTTTAATTATAAATGGAATATGGGCTGGGTGAACGATTGTTTACGTTATATGTCCTTAGAAGAACATGATAGACCGCACCATCACAATCTATTAACCTTCTCATTTTTCTATGCCTTTTCCGAAAACTTTATTCTTCCTCTTTCGCATGATGAATTGGTTTATGGGAAGAGATCGCTTTTAAATAAAATGCCGGGAGACTATTGGAAAAAATTCGCGAATCTGCGCGTGTTTTACGGCTATTTTATGACTCATCCCGGCAAGAAGCTATTATTTATGGGCAGTGAATTTGCCCAGTTTGATGAATGGAAGGATGAAGCCGGGCTTGATTGGAATTTGTTTGAATATGAACCGCATCAGCAATTTTATGATTATATAAAAAATCTCCATCAATTTTATAAGGATACTAGTTGTTTGTGGCGGCTAGATCATGAACAGGAAGGGTTTGAGTGGATCAATCCACATGATTCCGGGCAATGTGTCATATCTTTTATGAGAAAGGGGAAACGAAAAGGGGATTACTGCATTGTTGTCTGTAATTTTTCATCTCGTGTTTACCATAACTATCGCATAGGGGTTCCGGCGCTCGGAAGCTATTTGGAAATGCTCAATAGCGATTCACCAGCATTTGGAGGCTCCGGTCAATGTAATCCTCATCCAATCGCAGTAGAGAATCAAGCCTATAACAACCAGCCATATAGTATGGAAATCACGGTTCCTCCGTTAGGGGTTACGATTTTTATGAAACAGACAAAAAAAAGAGGGGGAAAGTGAATGCAGGCCATAAAAAAATGTGTAGCCATGCTCTTAGCAGGGGGGCAAGGGACCAGATTGGGAGAATTAACGAAAGGACTGGCTAAACCTGCTGTTCCATTCGGGGGAAAGTATAGAATCATTGATTTTGCCTTAAGCAATTGCAGTCATTCCGGAATCCAATCAGTAGGGGTTTTAACGCAATACGAACCTCATCTATTAAATGCTTATGTTGGAAATGGGTCAACCTGGGATTTAGATCGGAAATTTGGCGGTGTAGATGTTCTTCCGCCTTATAAGGGGCATGATGGAGGACAGTGGTATATGGGAACAGCCAATGCTGTGTTCCAAAATATTCATTATATTGAACAAAAGAACCCTGAATATGTTCTCGTTATTTCTGGTGATCACATCTACAAAATGGATTATAACCGTCTGCTCCAATTTCATTTGGAAAAGGGTGCAGATGCGACTATTGCAGTCATTGAGGTTCCGTGGCAGGAAGCAAGCCGGTTTGGAATTTTAACGGCAAATGAAGAAAATCGAATTACAGAATTTCATGAAAAACCAGCACATCCAAGGAGTAACCTCGCGTCCATGGGAATCTATATCTTTAATTGGAAGCTGCTGAAAGATTATTTAATAGCCGATGAAAAAGATCCGCTTTCCTCTCATGACTTTGGTAAAGATGTGATTCCAAAAATGCTTGCCGATCAGATCAATCTATTTGCCTGCAAATTCAGCGGGTACTGGAAGGATGTCGGAACCGTTCAAAGTCTCTGGGAGGCACATATGGATTTGTTAGAAGAAAATCCTGAATTGGACTTATACGATACAGACTGGAAAATTTACTCTGTAAATGCCAATTTGCCTCCTCATTATATTGCACCAGGAGCTCAGATTAAACAGTCATTAATCAATGAAGGCTGCAGAATATACGGCAGTGTGATTCGTTCGGTTCTGTCTCATAATGTCCAGGTCGGATCGGATACGGTGATTGAAGATTCGGTGATTATGCCCGATGTTACGATTGGAAACAACGTAATCATTGAAAGGGCCATCATTGCAGGCGGAACAGTAATTGAGGATGGAGTAAGGATCGGTTCCTCTAATACGCATGATGAAATTATTTTAATTGGAGAAAATCAGCGGATAACAAGTAATATTCAAAAAGCATTGTAGGACGATCTAAATAAAGATTACGAACAAGGAGACGGGTAAGATGAGAGACGTATTAGGTGTGATTAACTTAATGAATGAAAATCAATTTTTAAAAGAATTGACCACATCTCGGTGTTTAGCCTCTGTTCCATTTGGAGGACGCTACCGATTAATAGATTTTACCCTGTCTGATTATATTCATGCCGATATTACTCAAGTGGCGGTGTTTGCCAAAGAAAAATATCGGTCTCTTATGGATCACCTTGATTCCGGCAAAGAATGGGACTTAGACCGGCATACAGGAGGGTTATTTATTTTGCCTCCGCTTCATCCCGGGGAAAGAATGAGGGGGGATCTTCAACAGTTTTTTGATCATATTATGTTTTTTCAAAGATCACCAGCTGACACAGTTATTATCTCTCCAGGTCATCATATCTGTGAAATGGACTATACCGATCTCATTGACTTCCATAACCGAAATAATGCCGATATAACGGTTGTATATAAGGATTTTAACGGAACACCGGTTTACAAACCAGTCTATCACCAATGTTCAATCGACAATAATGAAAATGTGACCGATATTCAGTTGTACACAACTCCGCAAACGGGGGACCTTGTATGTCTTGAAACCTATTGTCTTAATAAAAATCTTTTAGTGGATTTAATCTATAGGTGTGTGGAAAACGATGAATACGACTTATTGAAGGATGCCATAAAGGCAAACCTTCATTACTATAAAGTAAAAGGGTATCGCTTGCCTGGCGAAATGCTATTTATGCATTCAATGGAAAGTTTTTATGAATGCAATATGGCTTTTTTAAACCCAAAGGTGATGCAAGCTTTTTTTAATGATAAACGAGATGTATTTACGAAAATTAAGCACGAAGCTCCTGCTAAATACGGCCATTGCTCAAAGGTATCACACTCATTGGTTGCGAATGGCTGTGAAATTCAAGGGGTCGTAGAAAATAGTATTCTTTTTCGCGGGGTAACCGTACAAAAAGGAGCAGTCGTTAAAAATAGTATTATTATGCAAAAAAGTGTGATTGAAGAAGGAGCATACGTTGAAAATGTCATTACGGATAAGCAGGCTAAAATTACAAGGGATAAGGTAATAAAAGGACCGAGAGTCATTAAAAAGGCAGAAACGATTTAAAAGGGAGGTTTGAAATGAACGTTCTATTCGCTGCATCAGAATGTGCCCCTTTTATCAAAACGGGCGGTCTCGGGGATGTAATCGGTGCGCTGCCTAAAGCGTTACAGAAACTTGGTGTAGAGGTATCCGTGATTTTGCCTAAATACAGCGACCTCCCTTTCTGGTATAAAGAGCAAATGAATTTTGTAACAAGTATTGAAGTGCCGGTGGGCTGGCGGATGCAATATTGCGGTATCGAAACATATGAATGGGAAGGGATCACGTATTATTTTTTAGATAACGAATACTATTTTAAAAGACATGGAAGCTACGGCTTTTTTGATGATGGAGAAAGATTTGCCTTTTTCTCGAGGGCTGTATTAGAAGCCATTCCCTATCTTAAAGTAAAACCAGACCTTATCCACTGTCATGATTGGCAAACTGGACCGATTCCGGTATTGTTAAAGGCCCATTTTAAAAAACACCCCTTTTATTCTGAGATTAAAACGATTTTTACGATTCATAATCTCCGATATCAGGGGGTTTACCCCAAATCCGTTCTTTGGGAGCTGCTCGATTTAAGTGAGCTGTATTTTCATATGGATGCATTAGAATTTCATGGACAAGTCAGTTACATGAAAGCTGGACTTGCGTTTGCAGATTATATAACGACGGTAAGTCCAACATATGCCGCAGAAATACAAATGCCATATTACGGTGAAAATCTAGATGGATTTTTAAGAAAACGAAGTCTGAAATTGCGTGGAATTATTAATGGGATTGATACCGAAACATATGATCCAAGAACAGATGCAGATATTTTTACCCCGTATTTCAATTATGAAGGAAAAGTAAAAAATAAGATCATGCTTCAGCAAGCCTTAAAGCTTCCAATAGACAGCGATATCCCTATTATTGCAATGGTGACACGGCTTGTCGATCAGAAGGGAATTGACCTTGTCCTCCATGTATTCAGGGAAATCATGAGTCACAGCGTCCAATTTATTATTCTTGGAACAGGAGAAGAACGTTATGAAAACGCCTTTCGGGCATTAGCTGAAGAATTTCCGAAGCAAGTGTCGGCTCATATTTATTTTGACGAAACCCTGGCAAGAAAGATATATGCAGGGTCCGACCTATTTCTCATGCCATCTCAATTTGAACCATGCGGAATTGGTCAGCTTCTCGCTCTTCGCTATGGCACCCTCCCTATTGTAAGAGTGACAGGGGGACTGAAAGATACGGTAGTTCCATATGATGAGTTAAAGGATCTCGGAAATGCCTTTAGTTTTGCGAATTATAATGCCCACGATATGCTTTATACGGTTGAACGGGCTCTTATGCTTTATCGATTTCAGCCCAATACATGGAAGAAGCTTGTTTCTCGGGCGATGGAACAAGATTTCAGCTGGCAAGCTTCCGCGTATGAATACAAGCAGCTATATCAATCGTTATTGCCTAAGGGATCAATGGAACTTGTCTGATTTATTAATAAAACGCTATTTGACAAAAAATCTCACCTTTTATAAATGTATATGGTCGTTACATGCTATTCCACTCCGTAATTGGAAATACTACTTAGTATCATCCGTTATGGAGTGATTATTTTGCATTATGGACCTTGGTGTTATGGATCTCTATTTGGCATTGCCATAATCTTATTAATTATTTCCTGTAAGAAAGCAAAAACTAAAAGGGTTTTTCTTCTGTTTTTTGCCGTAACTGGTTCACTTCTCTTTTTTGATTACTTGATTTATGTTTGGGGTGAAGCCTATCAATATTACCCAAATATTATAAGAGGAAAGTATGATTCGAAACTGGGGAGTTATATAAATGCTGTGATTATTGCTTCTACGGCTACTCTTTATTCTGTATTTCAAGCTGGCAGACTATGGAGTCTCGGGTTAGCGATTCTTTATACAATGATTGAAATCCTTTTTCTCAGAATAGGGGTCTATCAACATCATTGGTGGAAGTTCTGGTATACCCTTATTTTGTTGTTTGTTTTCTTCCCTGTGATTAAGGGCTGGTGGAATCGCATTAACTATGCACATCGAAGCATTTTATCCCTATTAACGCTAATTTGCTGTTTTTACGCAATTCGTATAATCCTTGCTTTTTTCCAATACGGGCTATTAGAGGTCAGAACCTTTCATGTGGAATCGATTGTAAGGATTGGGAAAGAGAGTATCGCACTAAATTCGCTGATTTTATTACCCGTCAGTATATTCCTCTCTTGTTTAATTTTCTTCAGAATAAATAAAACCTGGCTTTTAATCGGAATCGTTCTCTCTTCTATAATAGATTTAGGATTTAAAAGTCTTGGGATGATTAGTGCCCGGGTACCATGGGATTGGATGTATTACCTGGCAGCAGATTGTGTAAGCGTATTGGCTGTTATCTATTTTGCTAAAATGTTAAAACAAGAGGAAAGGCTGCCCTTCAATAGGTAGCCTTTTAAAAGTTTTAAGTAAACAACCTAATAGTATTAGTAAAAGAATTATTTATTGCTTTATGACGTATGAATTTCGCTCATTAAAGCATGGGTATTTCCCTCTGAATCGTTAAAAAACGCCATCCAAGTTTCGACATCCCCCATCTTAGCTATCAAATGCGGTTCGTCAATAAACGTAACCCCTCTTTCCATCAAAGACTCAAAAGATTCTTTGAGGTTATCTACCTCAAAATAAATGACTGAACTAGGATGGGCAAACTGCTCCTGCTCTGGCAGACTTAGAAATAAACGAATGCCGTTGCACTCAAAGAACGCGAGATTCCCGGTCTGAAACAGGAAAGGGAGCTGAAGGGATACCTGATAGAAATGAATAGCCCTTTCCAAATTTTTAACGGGTACTAAGATTTGCCTGACGTTTTTAATGTCCATATGATTCATCACTCCTATATAAGCTTACAAAATAAATTTCTATAAACATGAACCATTCTCCTTTAGTCGCTAATCTTATGTATTTCAGGGTTATGAACCCATTTTTAAAAAATGGTGGACAATCACACGTTCGCATTCCGGCATATTTCATACCTTATAGGGAGCCAGACTTTAAGGAGGATGAAATATGTTTGGATATTCCATGGTTCAAATGGTTCGTACGAATGCTCATAAACTGGATCGGCCATTACGCGAAAAAGTTCTTAACATGTATAAACCGTTTAAAATGACTCCTTGTATTCTTCATAATATGTTCGAGAGCTTTTTGAAAAAGACTCGAAAGTTTCCTGTCATCATAGAGTTTGAGAAAGATCATTTTGAAGAAGGCTGCCTGCAAATCGGCCAAGTTGTTCAATCTAAGGCAAGATGTAAAATGAAAAATACATTTCAAGTAATCTCATGCAGCAGTGCTGAGGTTACGCCAGATGCTTTAGAAGAAATCCTAACAAGCTGCAGTCATGTCCGTAAAATTTACCTAAATCGTGAAGTAAAAGCTTTTTTAGACAATGCAGTATCATCAGCAAATGCAAAAAATATAGAGAGAAATGGGACCGTTCTTACCGGTAAAGGAGTGACGGTGGCGGTTATTGATACAGGTGTATATCCGCATACAGATCTTGAGGGAAGAATTGTAGACTTTGTAGATTTTGTTAACGAAAGAACGGACCCTTATGATGACAATGGTCATGGCACTCACTGTGCCGGGGATGTGGCGGGAAATGGCGCAGCTTCCTCCGGACAATACGCAGGTCCAGCCCCAGAAGCTAACATTATTGGTGTTAAAGTATTGGATAAAATGGGCTCAGGTTCGTTAGATACGGTGATGCAAGGAGTCGAATGGTGTATTCTCTATAATCAGAACAACCCGCAACATAAAATTAATATTATCAGTATGTCATTGGGGAGTACGGCTCAGCCATTTGAAAATGAAAATGATGACCCAATGGTACAAATAGTGGAGAGAGCTTGGGACGAAGGGATTGTTGTATGTGTAGCGGCTGGAAATGAGGGACCTGAGGCGAGAACAATCGCTAGTCCGGGGGTAAGCGATAAAGTGATTACTGTTGGAGCCTTAGACGACCGTGATACAGCTGCAAGAGAGGACGATGATGTAGCTAGCTTCTCAAGCAGGGGTCCATCAATCTACGGGGAATCAAAACCGGATATTTTAGCCCCGGGGGTTAATATAATATCTCTGCGATCTCCTAATTCATTTTTAGATAAGCTGCAAAAAACAAGTAGAATCGGAACAGAGTATACTGTAATGTCCGGAACCTCAATGGCGACTCCAATCTGTGCAGGAATTGTGGCTTTGCTGCTTCAGTCCAATCCGAACTATACCCCACAGCAAGTAAAAGATTCATTAAAAAATGGAGCGGATATGTGGAAAGACCGTGATCCTAATGTATATGGAGCCGGTTATATCAATGCTGAAAAATCAATACCGTAACATTTTCGTTAAGTAAACGAAACGGGCCAGGTGACTGAGCCCGTTTTTTCCTGTTTAAACAGCGATTTTTTTTCGATTTAATCTTTTCTAAACTTCCTCCTGCAATTGAGCCTATAATTTTAGATTTATAGAAAAATAAAAAATTGATAGAATTAAAGTAATAGAATGATAATGACTTTTCAGAAAGAAGGCTATTGCTCATGGAAAAAGCAATTCAGGTTTTTAGGGGGCCATATTTAGAAAGTACTCACGATATCCATATTGCCGTTGTAAATACAGATGGGGAACTAATTTTTTCTTATGGAGATCCTAATCGATTAACCTTCCCCCGTTCATCAATAAAACCGTTTCAAGCGGTCCCGGTTGTTGAGACTGGTGCAGCAGATGCATTCCGATTTGATGTGGCAGATCTTTCGCTAATTTGTGCCTCTCACAGTGGCGAGGCGATCCATCGCAATCGGGTCATGGACATTTTAGAAAGATTAGAACTTGAAGAAGGTGCACTTCAATGTGGCACGCATATTCCAAGAGATTTGGAGAGTTATAAAGAACTGATTAAGCGTGGCGGTGAATTGACACCTGTATTCAGTAACTGTTCTGGAAAACATTCAGGAATGCTGACAGCCGTTGTTCATATGGGGGAGGATATCCATACTTACCGCGACATTGATCATCCCCATCAGCAGCGAATTCTTCAAGCCATCGAAGAAGTATGTCAATATCCAAAAGAAAATATCGATATCAGTGTAGACGGATGCGGGGTACCGGTCCATCGCCTCCCTCTCCTAAATACGGCGTTAGGCTATGCCAGATTAGCTAATTCTTCGGCAATGGAAAATAAGGAAAGAGCAAGAACGCTTGAAAGAATTCGAAAAGCAATGACTTCTTCTCCTGAGATGGTCGGAGGGAAGGATCGCTTCGATACGGATTTAATGAGGGTTTTCGGTGGGCGAATCGTTGCAAAGGCAGGTGCAGAAGGAGTCCAATGTTTGGGAGACTCTGAAACTGGGCTTGGTATAGCGATTAAAGTAGAAGATGGGAATGCCCGCGCTACCAGTGTAGCGACGATGGAAGTATTAAAACAATTGGGTATTGGGGATGCAAACATTTATGCCAAACTAGGGCATTATTGGAACGCACCGGTATTAAATGCCAGAAAAGATCAGATTGGTGTTATTAAAGCCAATTTTCAATTAGTTAATCAATCAAAAATTAGTAACTGAAAATCTAATTTTTATTTCATATAAAAAGGTAAGCACGGGGGAATAGGTCCGTACTTACCTTTTTTTATACTTTAAGAAAGTATAAAATTTTAGCAAAGTAGCAAATTCGACGTAGCTAAAATTTTTAGGAATAAAGTATAAGTGCGGGCTTGCAATCGCCTGCGCCTAAAGGCTTGGCGCTAGCCAAGTTTTCTTTATCTGTTTCGAACCTTTCTTACGACTACACTATAACTATTATATTTTGTAACCATTAGTGCACACATCGTAATTGCTGGTTCGGTAATTTATAGCTAATTTAGCATAAACTGGGTCCATAGTATTTATTTAACTCAATCAATAGTAGGGCTTAAGATATTTTTTTAAAATAATTTAAGTCATTTGAATTACGCAATGATAAGGGAATGGTTGCGCTTACAATATCATTTAAATATTCAATCAATTAAAAAAACTCTCAAAAATACTCTATTCAAATGAAAAATAGTGTGATAGAATCCTATATCAATGAAGCAATTATTTAAGTTTTCGGAATATTTTAGCATAATTTTACAATAAGGGAGAGTTCAGTCATGGTCTATACATTAATTACAAATGGAACCTTAATAGACGGAAATGGCGGTCCGCCACTTGCGAATGCTGCCGTTTTATTTAATGGAAATAAAATCGAGGCTGTCGGGAAAGCATCAGAAGTGGCAGCTCCATCTGATGCAACCGTTGTAGATGCTCAGGGCGGTTTTATACTTCCAGGTTTCATTGATACTCACGTCCATATGATGATGGAAGTTGGCAAGCTAGAAGAAAGATTGACCACTCCCTTCTCTTATCAGTTTTATCAGGCGATTCAATATATGCAAAGGACCATTAATGCGGGAGTAACGACTGTTCGTGATGCAGGTTTTACAGATGCCGGTGTTAAAAAAGCGGTCGAAGATAAAATTGTTGTTGGTCCAAGAATGCAAATCAGTATAACCCCGTTAACAACAACAGGTGGCCATGGTGACCAATGGATGCGTTCCGGTGTTGATATTACAAATCATGGGTATCCTGGCGTTCCTGACGGAATTTGTGACGGGGTAGAGCAGGTTCGGCAAAGGGCTCGTGAGGTATTGCGCGCGGGGGCTGATATTATTAAGGTACATGCTACAGGTGGAGTTTTAAGCCCAACAGATCACCCTGAATTTACTCAGTTCAGTCAGGAAGAATTAGAGGTCATTGTTCAGGAAGCAAAATTTAGACGCGGGTTAAAGGTTATGGCCCATGCACAAGGGGCAGAAGGAATTAAAAACGCAGTCAGAGCAGGGATTCATTCGATTGAACACGGTATTTTCCTGGATGATGAAGCAATCGAATTGATGCTTGAAAAAGGAACCTATTTAGTTCCGACATTACTTGCTCCAGTTTCGGTTCTAGAAGCAGCCGAGCGTGATGGATCCATGCCTGAATATGGGGTGCAAAAGTGTAGAGAGGTTATTGAGTTCCATAAGCAAAGTATTGCCAAAGCCTACAAGGCTGGTGTGAAAATTGCAATGGGAACAGATGCAGGTGTTATGGCCCATGGAACTAATCTTCGTGAGCTTGGCCTAATGTGTGACATCGGAATGTCCCCAATGGAGTCCATTGTAGCAACAACAAAAACAGCTGCTGAATGTATGGGCTGGGAAGATAAAGTTGGGACAATTGAAGTTGGCAAGCTCGCTGATGTTGTCATTTCCCAAACTGATCCGTTAGCAGATATACTTTCCCTTGAAAACAACGACAATATCGTAGCTGTTTTTAAAGATGGCGAACTTGTTAAAAATACACTTAAAAAGGTAGCTGTAACTCAAGGTTAAAAAACCTGTTGTCTAAAGCTGTCCGGTCAGGGCAGCTAAACTTTTAACTATTCACTGACATGCTTTAAAGTGTTGAATTAAAAACTCCGGATACTTCTTAAGTTTAGAATAAAACACGCAACCTTATGAAGGAGGTTTTTACAATGACAATTACCGATCCTACTATTGCAGTACTCCTTGTATTAGGAATAATGGTAATAGGTGAAATCATATCGATACTAACAAGAGCACGAGTTCCGATGCTGCTTGTGGCGATGCTCGGTTATATGCTTTTAATATGGACGGGGGTATTTCCTAAGGATATCCTTGAAACATCGACTCTGACTATTTTTGGTTCTTTGATGGTAGCTCCGCTTATCATTCATTTGGGAACGATTATTCCTTTTAAAGTATTAAAAGGGCAGGGGAAGACGATATTAATTGCTCTTACGGGGATGCTGGCAGCTACACTATTACTCCTTGCTATTGCTGCTCCAATTTTCGGGTATGAAACAGCCGTTTCGGCAGCTGGTCCAATAGTGGGAGGAACTATTGCCTTTTTAATTACAACAGAGAAGCTGACAGAAATCGGTATGTCTCATTTAGTCGCCATTCCAGCGCTTATTGTCGCTATTCAAGGTTTAATAGGGATGCCGATTGCTACATTCTTTTTACGGAAATTTGCCAATAGTGTAAAAGGAAAAATTAAAGAAGCTGGTTACGCTGAAGTTGCAGCAGCAGCAGAAATTCACGGTACTGCAGACACAAAATCATGGATTCCAAAAAAATATCAGACAAATATGGTTTTAGTATTCCAATTGTTCTTTGGCGGAGCTTTGGCCCTTTTCTTAGGAAATGTGACAGGAATTAACTTCAGTATTTGGGCTTTGGCAATCGGATTTATTGGAGCATATTTTGGATTTTATCAGCAAAACATGCTGGAACGTTCCAACTCATTTGGAATTGCCATGGTAGGACTAATCTTCTTTATTCTCGTACCAATGAACAACGTCACACCTTCTATGTTTGCAAAATCACTATTAATTGTCTTGGCTGTTATGGCAATTGGTATTATTGGCTTAATCGGAGGCGGATATATTACATCCAAATTCTTTAAATGGGACCCGAATAAAGGGATTGCAGTTGCTTTGACAGCCTTACTAGGATTTCCCGCAGACTACATTCTTTGCGAAGAAGTCAGCCGAAGTGTAGGGGAAACGGAAGAAGAAAGAAAAGCGATCTTTAATGAGATTGTAACGCCAATGCTAATTGGCGGTTTCACTACCGTTACAACGGCATCGATCGTAATCGCAAGTATCTTAATGAATACGTTATAGTCAGTTTGTGAAAAAGGACACCTGTTAAATTTAGCAGGTGTCCTTTTTGTGGGGATTTACTTTTTATGAATTATGACGTACATAATACAGAGGGAGAGCCGGAGAAATGTCCATCATAAAGGGGATGAAGGACAAATTCGAAACGAGAGCAAAGAAAAAGGGGCTGTCCAGAAAGGTCTGGTAACTGCCTTTTTAGTAGCCCATTTAATTTGTTTTTTTTAAGGTTGTGTTGAACTTGCCTGTTGATTTGCGCTTCAGGCGCTTCGCGGACCTTAGGGCGTGCCGGGGAGCCTCCTCGGCGCTTTAGCGCCTGCGGGGTCTCCCCTGCCCCGTACTCCCACTTTCCACTGCTACTTGATAAAAATACATTTTTCATTCGTGAAAAATTTTTCTGATTCAGATCACAACTACTGATATCGTGAGGCAGTGGAAATGAGTCTCGCGCCTTCCGCTCCAATCAACTTAGTTACAACATTAACAATAGGTAAAATATTTAAGCAGGAGCCACATGATCATTTTTTCGCTCCGAGGCTTCCACTACTACACTTGCGGATGCATCCCCTACAACGTTTACAGCTGTTCTGAACATATCAAGGAAACGGTCGATTCCGGCAACTAGGGCGATACCCTCGAGCGGCAGCCCCACAGCCGACAAGGTCATCGTGAGCATAACGAGGCCAGCGCCAGGGACTCCTGCGGCACCAATGGAGGCTAAGGTCCCGACCAGTGCAATCGTTAGAAGCTGAGTTACGGTTAAACTGGCATCGAAATATTGTGCGACAAACACGGCACAGAGTCCTTGATATATTGCTGTTCCATCCATATTAATAGTAGCTCCCAGCGGAAGGACAAAGCTGCTTGTTGCTTTGGAGACACCTAGATTTTCTTGTGTATTTTTCATAGTAACAGGGAGAGTGCCTGAGCTTGAGCAGGTACTGAATGCTACAGTCGCTGCTGGAAAAATGCCTTTAAAGAACTGGATTGGATTCATTTTGCCTAAAGATTTAACGGCCAAAGAATAAATGACTGCAACATGAATAATGACCGCCACAATCATCGCGAGGATAATTTTCATTAATGGCATAAGAACACCTAGACCATATTGTCCGACTACCGGTGCCATTAGACCAAAAATACCAATTGGAACTAAAACCATTACAATTGCAGTGATTTTGTACATCACTTCTGCAAGGCCTTCAAAAAACTGAAGAACCGGCGAGGCTTTTTCACCGACAAGTGTAATCGCTATTCCAAAAAAGATGGCAAAGAAGATAATTTGTAAAACTGCACCATTTGTTAGGGCTTCAACGGGGTTGGTTGGGATAATGTTTAACAAAGTAGTAATAATTCCATCTGAGTTTACCTCAGTAGCAGCGGTTTCCTCGACTGAAACGGAAAGCCCGGTTCCTGGAGAAAATACATAACCGGCTACAATACCAATGACAATAGCGATAAAGGAGGTAGCTAAATAGTAGACAATTGTTTTTCCGCCCAATCGGCCCAGCTTTTTGATATTGCCTGCGCCTGTAACACCTACTACGATTGTAGAAAGAATGAGAGGAACAATAATGAATTTAATAAGTCTCAGGAATAAATCGCCTAAAGGCTGAAAGAAGGATGCACGCTCCCCTAGAATAGCGCCTGCCACTACTGCCAGAACAAAAGCAACAATAATCTGCCAAACAAAACCTTTTTTCATTTCATCTCCCCTTCCTTAAAAATAGCAAAGAAATATCAGCTTGTTTGGATCTATCACCTCCACGTTTAAATATATATTCAAGCTGGAAATCAGGAATGACAAGTTGTTCATATCGTTACTATATTTATCACGTAAAGCAGGTACTAGATTTTTATTTACTGAGGTCTCTATTTTCCTAAGAATAATTTCCAGAAAAAGGCGGATAATAACATTGCTTTGATGTAAAAAATGGAAGGAGATTCAAATGGATGATCTGGTTTTAGCAAGGTCGCTTTTTGGCACAACAATGGGATTTCATATTATTTTTGCAACCCTTGGAGTAGGGATTCCCTTAATGATTTTTCTATCAGAAATCCTTTATCAAAAAACCAAAGACTCTGACTACGCTATTATGGCTAAAAGATGGACTAAGGGTCAGGCAGTTTTATTGGGTGTTGGAATTCCGACCGGCACTATCGCAGGTGTACAGCTTTCTCTTTTATGGCCTGGTTTTATGGAGGTGATAGGAAAGGTTATGTCACTTCCCTTTCAAATTGAAATTTATGCCTTTTTTATTGAGGCCCTGTTTATGTCCATTTATGTATATGCTGCAGACCGGCTATCTCCTATAGCGCGAATCCTTTCTGTATTTTTTGTTGTGCTCGGGGCGGCAATGTCTGCGATTTTAATTACAAACGTGCACGCTTTTGAAGGAACTCCTGCTGGTTTTCGGATTGAAAATGGTGAAATAGTAGATGTTGATCCATGGGCTGCCTTTTTTAATCCTAGTTTCTTCAATACTGCAGGACATGTTGCCGTATCCGCATTTACAACGGGTGCTTTTATCATTACCACTATAGCAGCCTATAAAATGATAAAGTACCGAAAGAATGAACGCCTATACATATTTCATCGAAAAGCTCTCTTGCTTGGCTTAACAATAGGAGGGGTTTTTTCATTACTTACCGCACTTAATGGCCATGAAGCCGCACAATTATTGCATGAGTATCAGCCGGAAAAATTGGCAGCAGCAGAAGGCTTATTTGAAACACAAAGTCATGCGCCGTTAGCTATAGGCGGAATCACCGATCCAGATACGCGAGAAGTAAAATACGGAATAGAAATCCCATGGGCCCTTAGTTTTTTAGCAGGGAACAGTTTTGATACGGTTGTCGTAGGCTTGAATGACTTTCCAGAAGAATATTGGCCGCCGCTATTTGTCCATACCTTATTTAATGGAATGGTGTTTGTTGGAAGCTTTCTGATTTTTATAGCCATGATTGGATTGGGATGGAGATTTATCTTAAAAAAGAGACAATTTCCAAATTGGTTATTATTTCCATTTATCGCGTCCGGGCCTCTAGCCTTGTGTGCAATCGAAATGGGCTGGATCTTTGCATGTACAGGCAGGCAGCCATGGGTTATCTATCGGATTTTAAAAACAGAAGATGTGGTTACGTCTTCAGGTCAGATTGGTACACTGTTTGTTTTATTTACCATCGTTTATATCATTTTAGGAATAGCAGTGGTTATGGTCTTAAATTACTATTTCAAAAGAAATCCTGTTGAAAAAGACATTGAAGCAGTTATAAGTTCATAAGGAGGCGAAACAATTGTCAACGGATGCACTTTTAGCCATCACGGTGATTTGGGGTTTTGTTTTTATTTATGCCGTGATGGCGACAATGGATTTTGGCGCGGGTTTTTGGTCCATGGTTTATATCAATAAGCCACAGACGAATGCGACCAATATCGCAAATCGGTATTTGTCGCCAACTTGGGAAGTAACAAATGTGTTTATTGTTGCGATTGTTGTAGCACTCTTTAGTTTTTTTCCAGGGGCTACGTTTATACTAGGCACGGTTTTATTGATTCCGGGAAGTGCCATTTTATTATTGCTGGCAATACGAAGCGGGTTCTTAGTTTTTTCCCATGTGGCAAAGGATTATCAAAAAGCACTTACTTATATATCCGGAATATCAGGCTTTATTATTCCGGGTATATTAATGCTTGTCCTCCCCATTACTCATGGAAAATACATAGAAATGGTGAATGGCAATTATGAGTTAAATCTTACTGCAGTCGTGACAAGTCCCAATATATATGCATTTGCAGGATTTGCCATATCCAGTACATTGTATTTATCTTCGCTTTTGTTAGCTGATTATTCCAACGCAGCAGAGGATTTAGATGCCTATAAAGTGTATCGGAGGGATGCTCTTATTATGGGGCCTATCTCCATTATCATGGCATTATTAATTATGTTCACGCTTAGATATGAAGCAAATTGGCTTTTTACAGAAATGATGGAAAACTTGCCTTGGCTATTCGGATCAGTTGGCATGTTTCTGCTCGCTGGTCTTTCGCTTTTTTTGCCATCCACACGTCATGCATCGATAAAAGGGCGTCCCCGGCTAGCTGTAATTGCTGCCACCATCCAATATTTTTTAGCTAGCTATGCCTATGGACAATCCCATCTACCTTATATGATCTATCCTGATGTAACGATTGAGTCGGGCTTTACTCATCCGGCAACTTTCCGGGCATTATTTGCTTCTTATATTGTTGGCTTCATCATTCTTTTCCCAGGGTTTGTTTATTTTTGGCGATTATTTATGAAAGATAGGCGATATTTAAAACAAGATAAAACCTAACTTGTTATAAAACTATATAAAAAATGACAGCAATCATTTATCATTAAAGCTGACTAACTAGGATTAGGAGGCTTAAAGGCATGATTCGCCGATTTTTTAGGTATTATAGGCCCCACAAAAAGCTGTTTATCATTGATTTTAGCTGTGCAGTAGTGGTTGCGGTTTTAGAGCTTGCCTTTCCTCTTGCTGTGCAATGGTTTATAGATGAGCTCTTGCCAAGTAACGATTGGTCAGCAATTATGTGGGTAAGTTTCGGATTATTCACCCTCTATATTATGAGTACATTCCTTCAGTACATCGTCAATTACTGGGGGCATAAGCTTGGAATTAATATTGAAACGGATATGCGTCAGCAATTATTTCAGCATGTGCAGAAGCAATCATTTCGCTTTTTTGACAATACGAAAACGGGCCATATTATGAGTCGGATTACCAACGATTTGTTTGATATTGGGGAGCTTGCTCATCATGGTCCAGAGGATTTGTTCATTGCCATTATGACCTTTGTAGGAGCATTTTGGATTATGCTCACAATTAATGTTAAGCTTGCACTCATAGCTATGCTGATTGTGCCGTTCTTAATTTGGCTTATTATTTACTGTAACTTGAGCATGAATCGGGCATGGAGAAAGATGTATAGTAACATTGCAGATGTCAATGCCCGTGTCGAAGATAGTGTTTCAGGTGTCAGGGTTGTTCAATCTTTTACAAATGAAGAATACGAGATTTCTAGATTCCGTGAAGATAATGGTAAATTCAGAAAGGCTAAGCTTACTGCTTATCGTGTAATGTCATACACCTCCTCCGGCACCTATATGATGACCCGATTTATCGTACTTGTAGTTTTGGTGGTCGGTGCGTGGTTAAGCTTCAATAATCAACTTTCATATGGGGAACTAGTTGGCTTTGTATTATATATAAACGTATTGTTTAAACCAATTGATAAAATCAGTGCGTTAATGGAGCTATATCCAAAAGGCATGGCAGGTTTTAAACGGTTTACTGAATTAATAGATACAGAGCCGGAGGTTTTAGATACAAAGGACGCGATTGAAGTCCACGGACTGCAAGGGAACATCACGTTCAATCAGGTCTCGTTTCGTTATGACGAGCATAAGCCGGTTTTAGAAGCAATTGATATGCACATTCAGGCAGGTGAAACCGTAGCTTTTGTTGGTCCGTCCGGGGCAGGAAAAACTACGATCTGCTCTCTGATTCCTCGGTTTTATGATGTCGACGAAGGCACTATTTCTGTCGATGGAATTGACATTAGAAAAATGAAAAAGCAATCGCTCAGGTCCCATATCGGGATTGTTCAGCAGGATGTCTTTTTATTTACCGGGACCCTTAGAGAGAACATTGCTTATGGTATGCTGGATGCGACGGACGAAGAAATTGAAGAGGCTGCGAGACGTGCTCATTTACAGGGATTCATTGAATCTCTGCCGCTAGGATATGAAACCCCGGTTGGCGAAAGAGGTCTAAAGCTCTCTGGAGGGCAAAAACAGCGGATTGCAATCGCTCGTATGTTTTTAAAAAATCCGCCGATTTTAATTCTTGATGAGGCTACTTCTGCACTTGATACAGAGACAGAGATGATTATTCAGCAGGCACTAACAGAACTGGCTCAAAATAGAACGACTTTAGTAATAGCTCATCGTCTTGCCACAATTAGAAATGCTGACCGGATTATTGTCGTCACAGAGGATGGTATTGTAGAACAGGGTTCATACTATGAGCTTGTTGAAAAAGGTGGCGTATTTTCCAAGCTTCATCATGTTCAGTATGCAAATCAGGTATAAGTATTAAAAAAGCGATGATTTCCATAACGGAAAATATCGCTTTTTTTCACTTTAAGAAAGTATTAAAATTTTAGCAAAGTAGCAAATTCGACGCAGCTAAAATTTTTAGGAATAAAGTATAAGTGCAACTAGGCAATCGCCGGCGCCTAAAGGCTTGGCGCTAGCCAAGTTTTCTTTACTGATAATAGAGAGAATACTTTCAAAGGAAAAATAAAATGGAAAAACATGCTTGAATAAACTAATAACATTAGTTAATATAAAACTAATAACATTAGTTTTATTGAAATGGGGAGATTAAAAATGAGGATTACAAAGGCAAAGTACTTATATCAATTAACATTCGTGCCGATGGCCTTTCCGGTTAATTGCTATTTAGTAGAAGAAGAGGATAGTTTAACCCTTATTGATGCGGCGTTACCATATAGCTGGAAAGGAATCTTAAAGGCAGCTAAACAAATTGGGAAGCCTATTAAAAGAATTGTTTTGACCCATGCGCACGGGGATCATCTTGGATCACTGGATGCATTAAAAGAACAGCTTCCTGAGGTTCCTGTTTACATCTCTGAGCGTGACGCTAGATTAATGAAGGGAGATAAATCGCTAGACCCAACTGAACCCCAGGAGCCAATTCGCGGAGATGTCCCCAGTAAACTAAGGACTCAAGCAGATGTTTTGTTGCAGGGAGGCGATACAGTTGGTTCACTTTTCACGATTTCTACACCTGGTCATACACCAGGATCAATGGCCTTTTTAGATCAGCGGACAAACTCGATTATTGCGGGCGATGCCTTTCAAACCAGGGGAGGTATTGCTGTCGCCGGACAGATTCGCCCGACTTTTCCATTTCCTGCATGGGGAACGTGGGATAAAAGATTAGCTGTCTCTAGTGCTGAAAAAATAATAGAATATAAGCCGGAATTACTTGCTGTCGGCCATGGAAAAATGATTGTTCAGCCTGAAGAGCAAATCATTCAAGCCGTTCGTATTGCGGAAGAAAATCTTCAACACAAGTAACAGGGGGTAGCGAAAATGTCACCAAGAAGGGGTTTAGATATACAAGTAATTTTAGAAACAGCAGCGGAAATAGCTAATCAAGAAGGGGCAGAAGCTATTACTTTGGCAGCGTTAGCAAAAAAACTTCACATTAAACCGCCTTCCCTTTATAACCATGTAGAAGGGCTTTCAGGATTACAAAAAAAATTAGCCGTATATGGACTGGAGCAACTGTTAAAGGAGTTAACAAAAGCCTCAGTTGGCCGGGCGGGGAACGAAGCGGTTCATTCATTAGCTGAGGCTTATGTTTCATTTGTCAGAAAACAGCCGGGTTTGTATGAGTTAACTCTAAAAGCACCTGGAGAAGGGGATTCTGATTATCATATCGTGGCAGAGCAGTTGGTAGAACTTCTTACAAGTGTATTCCGGGCCTATCATCTCAGAGAAGAAGCGGCGATTCATGCAGTAAGAGGAATTAGAAGTTTATTACACGGTTTTACATCACTTGAGCAAAAAGGAGGGTTTGGTTTACCGGTAGATTTAGATGTTAGTTTCCGTCTTATGATTGATACTTTTCTCGCTGGAATCAACCAGTCAAAAGAAATGAAAGGACAACCTCAATAATAGTCTTAACCGTAACGAAAAAATCATTTGATTAAGCTTTACAAAATAAGCTAAAGTTAGTACTGCAGATTTTAAAATTTTTAAGAAGATGGGGAGAGATAAATGAAGGATCAAATAACTCCCACATATGAAGTGATTGAATTATGTTTGCTTGCCGGAAAAATTATGCTGCAAAATGGAGCGGAGACATATCGGGTAGAGGATACGATGAGTCGGATTGCAGCATCTTTTGGGATTCATCACTCCCATAGTTATGTGGTTCCCACCGGCATTATTTTTTCGATCGATGGTTCGGAGCCCTCAAAGCTTATTAGAATTTCAGAAAGATCTACTGATCTTGAAAAAGTAACACTTGTTAATAGTATTTCCAGAAAAATCAGCAGCGGGGAAATCTCGGCCAAAGAAGCTTTTGAGCAGCTAAAAGAAATCGAGAAAGCCAATTTATTTTACCCGATTTGGTTTCAAATTTTTGCTGCTGCCGTTTCGAGCGGCTGCTTTTTAATCATGTTTAATGGAATTTGGCATGATTTTCTTCCTGCCATTGTCACTGGCGGAGTCGGCTTTTCTTGCTTTCTTTATTTACACCAATTAGTAAAGATTAAATTTTTCTCTGAATTTACGGCGTCACTTGTCATTGGGCTTGTCGCTCTTTTCTTTGTATCTGCAGGGGTCGGACATGAAGTAGATAAAATTATTATTGGTTCAGTCATGCCGCTGGTACCAGGTTTAGTGATTACGAATGCGGTCAGGGATTTAATAGCCGGTCATCTCGTTTCAGGATTATCGAAGGGAGCAGAGGCGTTATTAACCGCTTTTGCCATCGGTACGGGGGTTGCGGCAGTATTTGTTATTTATTAAAAGCAGTGAGGGAATTACATGATTGCAGAACAATTAGTAACAAGTTTTATTGCATCAGCCGCGTTCGGTATCATATTTAATGTCCCTAAAGAATCGATTGTTAAAAGCGGACTTGTAGGAATGGCAGGCTGGTTTGTTTATATCGTAATGGTTAACGATGGAATTGATTCAGTATTGGCTTCATTTGTTGCGGCATTTTTTGCTGGAATCATTAGTCTCTCCTTTGCGAAAGTTTATAAAAAGCCAGTCACTATCTTTAGTGTATCTGGGATCATTCCCTTGGTGCCAGGCGGGTTAGCTTATGATGCCATGAGGAATTTTGTAGAAAACAATTATCCTTTCGCTATAGAGTTATCTGTCAGGGTCTTTTTGATCTCTGGTGCAATTGCGATGGGGCTTGTATTTTCAGAGGTTTTAAATCAGCTTATTATTAAGGCGAAAAAGAAAGAAAACTTTATGAAACGCGGGTGATAGGAAAAGCGTAAGCGCCCGTTCAGCGACTTATGGACTGGACAGAGCCGGAGTGAGATAAAGGAAACACGGCGACCGTCAGGGAGTCGATGTTGCCTTATCGACCGGAGCTGAGGGAAACCTAAAAGCGGAACCGCCTTGAACAGGCCCGACAAGCGCTGGAGCCTCCGACGAAGAAGCGTTCTTTGCTTCTGCAGGAGGAGGTGAAGCGCTCGAGGGCCTAGGCGGTGCAGCTAGATAAGTCCAATAGGCGCATGCGCCTGAAGCTAGACAGTTGTCAAAGTTCAAAGTGTATACTTTCTTAATTTTTTTCAAGAGACTTTTGACCCTTTCTTCAGATGACGGAGAAAGGGATTTTTTATTTTAAATGAAACTTAACAAGACAAATGTTTACAAAATGTGCCAAAATGTGTATGCTTGTTGTAAGAAAGTTTAGAAAATTACTAATTCAAAAGACCCATCTATTAGTAAGAAAGGTACAGAAATGTGATTTTTATAATTGGAGAGGAGTGCATTGCAGTGTCCAAAATTGTACAATCATCAACAAAAATAGACAAGTCATTCATTAGCAAATCCTTTGAAAATCTCCAAGATGCAATCTGTCGGGAATTAGAAATATTAGATGGGAAAGCGGTTTTTAAAGAAGAAAAATGGGATCGCCCTGGCGGTGGAGGAGGAAGAGCAAGGGTCATCGAAAACGGCAATATATTTGAAAAGGGCGGAGTCAATTTTTCCAATGTTTTTGGACTTCTTCCAGATCAAATGTCTGCAGGTCTCGGGCTGCCTCCAGGACACGAGTTTTTGGCTACAGGGGTATCAATTATTTTACATCCGGCTAATCCATTTGTGCCCATTGTTCATATGAATGTCCGCTATTTCGAGATGTCTAACGGTGATAAATGGTTTGGCGGCGGGATTGATTTGACCCCAATCTACATTGATGTTCAGCAGGCAAAATACTTTCATCAAAGCTTAAAGGATCTCTGTAATCGACATGATCCATCCTATTATCCTGAATTTAAGGAGTGGGCGGATAATTATTTTTATATCAAGCATCGCAATGAAACAAGGGGAATTGGCGGGATTTTCTTTGATCGGCTAAGAGTCAATCCGGAAGTTTCTTTAGAGGATAGATATAAATTTGTAAAGGATGTTGGTGAGTCTTTTACTCATATTTATAAAACACTTGTGAATGAAAACAAGGCCAAACCTTATAGTGAAGCAGAAAAAAGGTGGCAGCTGATTCGAAGGGGAAGATACGTGGAATTCAACCTAGTTTATGATCGGGGGACGAAATTTGGTTTGGATACGAATGGCCGGATTGAATCCATCTTTATGAGTCTCCCTCCTCAAGTAAATTGGCTTTATAACTACCAGCCACAGCCCAATAGTGAGGAAGCATTCACTCTGAGCATGCTGCGAAAAGGGATTGACTGGGCGAATCTATAACTCATAACTTCTTCGTATAATTTCGGTTGACTTTTTTAGCTATCTGCACATAAAATGAACATATTAAAAAGAAATGAAAAGAGTTGAGCTTTCGATGAAACTGCTCAGGTCAAATCAAATAAAAGGGAAACACCATTTCCAAGAACTAAGGGAACTAAGGAACTATTCAAGAAATCAAATAATTTCTTGAAATAGTTCCTTTTTTTATTGCTCCTTTAGTTTAGTAAAGGGTTACGGAGGAATAAGAATGATTACTTTAACTGGGAACACACTAAGCTTTACGCAAGTAAACAAGGTTCTGTTTAAAAATGAAAAGGTGATGGCATCTGCTGAATCGCTAAAAAAAGTGGAGGCCGCGAGACAGTCTGTGGAACGGATCGTCCGTGAGGAAAAGGTTATCTACGGTATTACCACAGGGTTTGGGAAATTTAGTGATGTATTGATTCATAAAGACGATGTCGAAGATCTGCAGTATCATTTAATTCATTCTCACGCATGCGGTCTAGGTGAGCCCTTTCCGGAGATAGTTTCAAGATCGATGGTCTTATTACGTGCTAATGCTTTGCTTAAGGGGTACTCTGGGGTCAGACCCATAATCATTGAGCGATTACTAGAATTAGTCAATAAAAAAATCCACCCAGTTATTCCGCAGCAAGGTTCATTAGGTGCAAGTGGTGATTTAGCGCCTTTATCGCATCTCGCCCTTGTTTTATTAGGCGAAGGGGAAGTTTTTTATCAAAACAAAAGAATGCCTTCCATGGAAGCACTCGTTAAGGAAGGAATATCCCCTATTACGTTAACTGCTAAAGAGGGATTAGCCCTGATAAATGGAACCCAGGCGATGACAGCTATGGGTGTAGTCGCATACTTAGAGGCTGAAAAGTTAGCCTGCCAATCAGAAGTGATTGCCTCGATTACGATGGAGGGACTACGGGGAATCATAGATGCATTCGATGAGGATATTCACCTGGCCCGCGGTTATCAGGAGCAAGTTGATGTAGCTAGAAGAATTCGGGAGTATTTATCAGATAGTAAACTTGTGACAAGACAAGGGGAAATTAGAGTTCAAGATGCCTATTCACTCCGGTGTATACCGCAGGTTCACGGAGCCACCTGGCAGACTCTGAATTATGTGAAAGAAAAGCTTGAAATAGAAATGAATGCTGCGACAGATAACCCTCTCATTTTTGATGAAGGGAGGAAGGTCATATCAGGCGGGAATTTTCATGGCCAGCCGATCGCGCTTGCTATGGACTTTATGGCAATTGCGGTTGCAGAGCTTGCCAATATTTCGGAACGCAGAATTGAAAGGCTCGTTAATCCTCAGTTAAATGATTTGCCAGCTTTTCTAAGTCCACAACCAGGTTTGCAGTCTGGTGCGATGATCATGCAGTATGCAGCTGCTTCGTTAGTTTCGGAGAATAAAACATTGGCTCATCCCGCAAGTGTCGATTCAATTCCATCCTCAGCCAATCAAGAGGATCACGTTAGTATGGGTACAATTGCATCAAGACATGCTTATCAGGTTATTACAAATACAAGAAGAGTACTTGCGATTGAGGCGATTTGTGGCTTGCAAGCCGTAGAGTATAGAGGAATCGAGAAAATGGCAACTGCGACACGAGCCTTTTTTGAAAAAGCAAGGGAGATCACGCCATCTATTACAGCGGACCGGATTTTTTCTAAGGATATTGAGAGCGTTAATGATTGGTTAAAGCGATAATAAAGTATAAGTGCCAGGTTACTTCTAAGGAAAAGTAACCTGGCTTTCCATTTTTTTTATAAAAAATGATTAGGTCCTTTTATGCTTCTTTCTCGCAGAATCAACCTTCCTGCTTCCAGTCTCAGTGGTCGTAGTGCCTTGTCCCTCTACATTAGGTGAGCTCATTCCAATTTTGGAAGCGTCCTTTTTTGCCTCTTTCATACCTCTTCTCCTTTCAGGGTAAGTTGGATTCGTTCATTAGGATGTACCGATAGGAATATTTTATGAAAAAATGACAAATCTTAAATGGGGAGGAGGTGTTGAATTAATGGCTAGAATTGGTGTAGAACAGTCATTAACACAAGTTCAAGAGGCGTTAAGAGAACAGGGATATGAAGTGACTGAATTAAAGCAAGAGAGTGATGCACAAGGCTGTGACTGTTGTGTCGTTACAGGGCAAGATGAAAATGTTATGGGGATTCAAAATGTGGTAAGTCAAGGTTCGGTTATTAATGCACATGGATTATCGGCAGAAGAGGTCTGCCGCCAAGTCCAATCAAAGGTGCAATAAGGGATTAAACCAGATGAAAAAAGTGTAGAGAAACCCGGGCTCTACACTTTTTGTCTTATGAATTCTGTTCTGCTGCAGGTTCTGCCTGTTTTGGATGGGCAGGAATATGTATAGTAAAAGTAGTTCCGACATGAACCCGGCTCTCGACTTCAATTCTGCCTTGCATTCTTTTAATAATCTCGTAGCTTACGGCTAATCCTAACCCAGTTCCATTTTCTTTATTTGTAAAATATGCAGTTCCAAGCCATTTAAGTTCATCCTTTGGAATACCGCACCCTTGATCTTTTATAACAATTTTAATGATACCCTCTATCTCACTGGCAGAAACTTCAAGAGTTTGACCAGCATCCATGGCTTCGATACCGTTTTTCATAATATTCATGAGAACCTGCTGAATTTCATGCTTAAATCCGAATAATTTTAATGACGGTGCTATTTCAGATTGTATATGGATGTTGTTAACTGCCGCAAAGGCTGTTATGATTTGAATGGAATCATGTAAAACTTTTGTTAAATCAAATTGTTCCATCCTGCTTTTTGGCGGTTTTGATATAGAAAGATAATCGTTGATAATGGCCTGGGCCCGATCTAATTCTTCGATGGATATTTTGATATATGATTTATCATGGTCGGATACAGTTCCGCTAGAATTGAGCATTTGCAGAAACCCTCTAACCGTTGTCATCGGGTTTCTGATTTCATGTGCAACTGCTGCGGCGAGCTGACTAATTGTGTTCATTTTTTCAACATGTTCGAGCTCTCGCTGCATAATCAGCTGATTTTCCATATTTTCAATGATAAAAATAACGGCCAGCAAGGTTACCCAAGTAATAACAGTTAGATAAAAAATAAAGGACAGCTCAACAGCGGACTCAATTTTTACAACATAAATCAATCGTGTAATCCCGATTATCATGTAAAATACACTAATTACCAACGCTTTAAAATAAATAGTTTGACGGTGGTAGAAGTTTTTAAATTTCGTTAAAATAATAGAGATAAAAAGGTAATTTCCAAGGTTTGATAAAAAGTCATCTGGATTTTTTGTCAAGGTAAAACATAGCATACTGCCAATAAGAATAAAGCCTGGCAATGCACCACCATATAAAAAGGCGACTATTATGGGGATAATCCGTAAATCATAGGAAAATCCTTCCGTATAGGAAGCAGGAAAAAGCATCGTCAGCAGTAAAGATACGAAGAGGATTATTGTAAATTTAGATACCCATTGATTTTGCCGGATTGTTACACTTTCTCTCAGAAAAACAAGGTAAAAAAGAACGGGGAAGAGGATTAATAAAACATTAATTAATATATCTTGGATAACGTCCCACATCTACATCACCTTCCAAAACCCGTTAAAATAAAAACACAATGACTCTTGTGAAAAATGCATACCTATTATAATAGTAGAGAAATTTCGTACATATGTATATAGGCTTATTTTCGGAACTATAAATCAATTTGTGTTTATAAGATAAAAAAATGTTTAATTTTTAGCTTATTTTTAGTAAATAAGGCACTTTAACCAGTAATTACATACTAGGGATAGTTGCTTTTATGATAAATGTGTTTTAATTGTATTGGAAATTTTAAAAACTGAATAGCTATATTTTAATATTTGTTAAGTGTATGTAAATTAAAGCGCTTTCAAAGGAGTAAATATTAATAAATTGGAGGTTTTATTCATGACTAGTCAAACATTAAAAAATTTTTTAGATGAAAATTTAGAGGATTTAAAGGGCCGCGGTTTATATAATGTAATCGATCCTCTTGAAAGCCCCAACGGTCCGATCATCAAAATTGACGGTCGGGATTTAATTAATTTATCTTCTAATAATTATTTAGGTTTAGCAACTGATGAACGCTTGAAAAAAGCAGCCAAACAGGCAATAGACCAATATGGTGTTGGTGCCGGTGCCGTAAGAACGATTAATGGAACACTAAAAATCCACGAGGAGCTTGAACAAAAGCTGGCTGAATTTAAGCATACAGAAGCTGCCATTGCCTATCAGTCTGGATTTAATTGTAACATGGCAGCGATTTCAGCGGTTATGGATAAAGAGGATGCGATTCTGTCAGATGAGCTTAATCATGCATCCATTATCGATGGCTGCCGATTATCCAGAGCCAAAATCATCCGGTACAATCATTCAGATATGGATGACTTGCGTGCAAAAGCTAAAGAGGCTAAAGAGTCTGGTCAATATAAAAAGTTAATGGTCATTACTGATGGTGTGTTTTCGATGGATGGCGACGTTGCCAAACTCCCTGAAATTGTCGAAATTGCTGAGGAATATGATATGATGACATATGTTGATGACGCCCATGGGAGCGGCGTGTTAGGAAAGGGTGCCGGAACAGTGAAGCATTTCGGCCTTTCAGAAAAGGTCGACTTTCAAATTGGAACCCTTTCTAAAGCGATTGGTGTAGTTGGCGGTTACGTAGCTGGGAAACAAGCTTTAATCGATTGGCTCAAAGTAAGAAGCCGTCCGTTTCTCTTTTCTACATCTTTAACCCCTGCTGATGTCGCCGCATCGATTGAAGCGATTGATATTTTATTGAATAGTACTGAATTACAGGAGAAGCTTTGGGAAAACAGCCGGTATTTGAAAAAAGGACTTAAAGATTTAGGCTTTAATATCGGAAACAGTGAAACACCGATTACGCCTTGTATTATAGGTGAGGAAAAAACAACGCAAGATTTTAGTAAAAGGCTGAACGAAGAAGGGGTTTATGCTAAATCCATAGTCTTTCCAACTGTTCCGCGCGGTACAGGAAGAGTACGCAATATGCCAACTGCTGCTCATACAAAAGAAATGCTGGATCAGGCATTAGCAACGTATGAAAAAGTAGGTAAAGAGATGGATGTTATTTAAACTATGCACTCGTTTACACAAACGGACATACTTGTATAGTCCGTCTGGTTTGGAACAAACATCTGAAGATACAGTAGAAAACCGTACGGGGGAAAACGAATGAAGAAAATATTGCTAACAGGTGCCTTAGGTCAAATAGGTTCTGAGCTAACGATGAAATTAAGGGAAGTTTATGGAGCCAATAACGTAATTGCAACAGACATACGATCTGCAGAAAACGAAGTCGTACAGTCAGGACCTTTTGAAATCCTAGATGTGACCGACGGAAAAGCGATGCATGAAATTGCAGTAAAATACAAAGTCGATACCCTTATTCACCTGGCTGCTTTACTGTCTGCCACAGCTGAAGCCATGCCATTGTTGGCATGGAATATTAATATGGGCGGACTTGTTAATGCCTTAGAGGTAGCCCGCGAGGAGAGGTGCCAATTTTTCACGCCCAGCTCAATTGGCGCATTTGGACCTTCAACCCCTAAGGAAAAAACGCCGCAAGATACAATTCAGCGCCCCACTACTATGTATGGGGTGAACAAGGTTTCGGGGGAGCTTTTGTGTGATTACTACTTTCAAAAATTCGGTGTAGATACGCGGGGGCTGAGGTTTCCTGGTTTAATTTCGTATGTGGCTCCTCCAGGCGGGGGAACGACGGATTATGCTGTTGAAATTTACTACGATGCACTAAAAACCGGCAAATATACATCTTTTATTGCTGCAGGAACCTTTATGGATATGATGTACATGCCGGATGCTTTACAGGCGATTATTACTTTAATGGAAGCAGATGCATCCAAGCTGATTCATCGAAACTCCTTTAATGTCACAGCTATGAGTATTGAACCTGAACAGATTGCTGCTGAAATTCGAAAAACAATTCCTTCTTTTAAGATAGATTATCAGGTAGACCCAATCAGACAAAGAATTGCGGACAGCTGGCCAAATTCAATCGACCCAACTGCTGCAAAAGAAGAATGGGGATTCAAAGCAGAGTTCAATTTAGAAGCAATGACCAAAGATATGCTTGAGAAATTAAAAGAGAAGTTAGCTGCCAAATAATTAGATGAAGGCCATCTCCTTTCAGTGGAGATGGCCTTTCATATGTTTTAGCAAAGGGACATGAAATGGGTGCTGGTTTTCATACGTAAGTTAGGCCCGCTTTTGTATCGCAGCTAATATATTTTGATAAGCTAGCGATTCCTCTTTCTTTCCTAATTCTCTGTAGGCTTTAGCTAACCATTGAATCGGTCTTACATCCTTAGGGTTTAATTCCATTTCGAAGCTAAAGCAGTCAATAGCCTGTTCAAATTGTTGAAATTCAAAATACAGTTCTCCCAGCTGCAATTGATTTTCAGGATCATCTTTAATAGCGGCCATTGTATTTACTTTTTTAAGAATCGGGAGGGTGACGTTCAATTCCCGAAATGGCTTCAGCCACTGGTGGGTAAAGGAAAAATCGTATTTTTTCAGCAATATCGGAAGGCAAAGGCGAAGCATTTTTTCTAATCTGTGGGGTTCAGTCTCGTGTACTAGGATATGGTTCATGTTTTCGATCCGCAATTTACTAGTATCTAGTTGTTTCTGTTCAAGTAAGGTTTGGACTTGGTGATACTGTGTGCTTGAGACTGCAGAGTGGCTATCCATAATCACATTAATGGCATCTTCATATTGCCCGTTCTTTATCAACAAATCGATTAATGCTTGACGGAGCTCTGGAATCTGTACATCATTTTCTAGTAAATCGAATAATAAATAGGTGGTGTCTCGTTCCTTTAGCTGTGAAGTAAGAAGGGAGTAAAAGCTTGCAAAGCTTACATCGTCCTTTGAATTCATCATCTGGTCGATATAAAGTAAGATCTGATCCATCCATCTTCCTTCTTGAGATAGTTTTTCTTGAAGCTGGGAGAAATAATGTTGGTCGTGTCGATTTGAGAAAGAATGAATTTCAACATAAAGTGGGTCTTTATATAATAGAGAAGGTCCGCCTTCATCATAGAGCGTTTCGAAAGGATGATATTGGAGGTTATGGGACATATCGCGGGCCCAACTATTTTCAGGAGCATAATCCAAACAAACTTTAATGATTTGATAAGCTTTAAAAAATTGCCCATTTCTTCTGTATTGGTTATATTTGTTTCTCATCAGACTGATAATTTTTTCTTTAGGGATAAAGGAATCGAAAAACGAAAAGATGAGGGAGGTTTCTTGATTGGAAAAATGCTGTTCCGCTTTTTGCAAAAGCTGATTGAAACTCTGGAAGGTGAAGGTATTCGTTCCGGTAATAAGTTGTTCAATTAATGGATGTGGGGCATTTATTAGTATGCCATCTGAAAACACAGATTTAAGCCGGCAACACATTGGAAGAGCTGACACTTTTCTATAAGTTAAATACTGATTTTTATAGTAAAACAGCAGATAACACTGATGTTGTTCATCATAGGCTTCCACCACTTTCATCATGTGATAAAAAGCCATTCGCTGAATCGTTACTAATTTGGTTTTCTTTTTCGTTTGAATCGCGACCATTTGCTTTTCAGACATGGAAATCCCCCATTTTATATTGGATTTTAACAACAATAACGGTTGCACTTATTGTAACACTGTTAAGAGTAGAATGGAAATAGAGGCGGTAATCTCTTTACTAAATAATGGCTATGTTAGGCTCGGTGGCTGCCCTAAGCTGCGCGAGTGCCTGTAACGGAAATCAACAGGTAGGTTTAACAGAGCCTAAATAAAAAGCCCCTAAACAAAAAGTTTAGAGGCCCCTGTTATTAAAATACCTTCGTAGTCCAAGTTTCACAATTCCATACATCAGTCGCAATATCGTGATAAAACTCGGGTTCGTGGCAAATAATCAAAATACTTCCTTTGTATGCCTTCAGGGCACGTTTCAGTTCATCCTTGGCATCGACATCTAAATGGTTGGTCGGTTCATCTAAAACTAAGAGATTTGTTTCTTTATTAATCAGCTTACATAAACGAACTTTGGCTTTTTCTCCGCCACTTAACACTTCAACTTTACTTTCAATATGTTTCGTAGTCAGGCCGCATTTAGCAAGAGCTGCCCGAACCTCGTATTGCGTAAAATGCGGAAACTCATTCCAGATTTCATCAATACAATTATTGTAATTAGCCTTTTTAATTTCCTGCTCAAAATAGCCAATATTTAAAAATTCTCCGCGTTCGACTTGTCCGGATATAGGTTGAATTTCCCCCAGGATACTTCTTAACAACGTTGTTTTCCCGATTCCGTTAGCTCCCATAAGAGCAATTTTCTGCCCTCTTTCCATCCTCAAGGTTAGCGGTTTAGATAAAGGTGAATCGTAGCCAATCACTAAGTCCTTAGCTTCGAAAATTAATTTTCCGGAAGTTCGGGATTCTTTAAAGTTGAACTCTGGTTTTGGCCGTTCCTGTGCTAATTCAATGATTTCCATTTTGTCGAGCTTTTTCTGACGGGACATTGCCATATTTCTGGTTGAGACACGTGCTTTATTACGGGCCACAAAATCCTTAAGCTCTGAGATTTCCTGTTGTTGTCTCTTATAGGCCGCTTCAAGCTGTTGTTTTTTGACTTCATATACTTGCAAGAAATGATCATAGTCTCCGACATAACGATTTAATTCCTGATTTTCCATATGGTAAATCAGATTCACGACACTATTTAAAAATGGAATATCATGCGAGATTAATATAAACGCATTTTCATATTCTTGCAGATAACGCTTTAGCCACTCAATATGTTTTTCATCCAAATAGTTGGTAGGCTCGTCTAACAGAAGAATCTCTGGCTTCTCTAAAAGAAGCTTAGCAAGTAAAACCTTAGTCCGCTGTCCGCCGCTAAGGTCATGAACGTCGCGGTCGAGACCGATATCGTCTAAGCCAAGCCCCCTCGCAATCTCCTCAACCTTTGCATCGATTACATAAAAATCGTTATTGGTAAGCATATCTTGAATGGTACCGACTTCCTCCATCAGTTTTTCCAACTCGTCTGGAGTAGCGCTCCCCATTTTATCGTACATGCCATTCATTTCTGCTTCTAAGGTAAATAAATACTGAAACGCACTTTTTAATACGTCGCGAATCGCGAGTCCTTGCTGAAGGACAGTATGCTGATCCAAATAGCCAACCCGTACATTTCGGGACCATTCTACTTTTCCTTCATCAGGTTCTAACTTACCGGTAATGATATTCATAAAGGTGGATTTACCCTCACCATTAGCACCGATTAAACCGATATGTTCGCCTTTAAGCAGACGGAAAGACACATCATTAAAAATGGCCCGGTCGCCAAAGCCATGACTTAAATTTTTAACATGTAAAATACTCATGATTAATACACCTTTTCTCCTAATTCGTAATAAGGTAACTTCTATGATTGTACGACAAAAATGGCAGCTTTGGCTCTAGTAATTATTTGCAAAAGCTCATTTCACTTCTCACATAGGAATTATACAGGGAAAAGAAGATCTAAGATACATAAAAAATCAGGTCCATTGTTATAAACATGAGGTCCATTCAGATGAAATAAATGGAAATACTGTAAGGTGAGTTAGACACTGGGAGGACACGGTCCAAGGATTAATAGCTTCTTAAGTAAAGTTTTCTAAGTAAAGAAATTAGGATTGCTGAAACTCCAGCAATCCTCTTTGTTTAGGCTATTTGTATTGAGAAATGAGCTCACTTAATGCCCTCGACTTAATCCTCTCATACTCCAATGCTTCTTCCAATTCAGTGACCAGTAGCGGGGATTTCCTTACATACCGCTCGCGGATAATATCATACAATTCATAAGGGAAAAGCATATCGATAAACATAATTTTCTTTTGTTCCTTCGTAAGAGGAGATACTGATTCGTAGGCTGAAAGCATAGTTTTAAACTTTTGATGATCCCAGGTTCCGTTTGTATCGAGCAGAGGTACGATCATCTTTCGCAGATCACGGATAGGAAGGTCAAATGAAACCGTGTCTAAATCGATGACCCATATTTTTCCATCCGGTCCAAGCAAGGAATTTCCTGTTCCATAGTCCTGGTGGCAAAGATTCGGTGCCTTTTTAACATTCTTTACCCAATCGTTATAGGAAGAATCCAGCAGTCTTTTTAAAGTGCTTTTCGCTTCTCTAATAAAAGGATCGATTTGTTCTAAATAAGCGATTGAAAAAGGATCATCAGGATATTGTTTGGCTATCTTCTTCCACGTTTCCATTTGTTGGGTTCGCTTTATCATATGGTTTGGCCAGCGTCCAAGCTTTGTAAAAATAGGTACGCCTGCAGGCGGACGATATCCAATCGAAGCTTTGTGAAACTGAGCCAAACCTTTCATAATCATTTGGAGATCTTCCGTATTAGTTAATTCGAACGGTCTTCCTTCTATCCAATCATATACAACAAATAGAAAGGGCCCGAATTTAGTATAGAGCTGATTATCCTTATTAGGAATAATTCCTGGGACGCGCGCTCCTTTTTTGGCAAGATAGTCCTGGGCGTAAATCGAGAAGAGTGCCTTTTTTTCAGGACGATGAATTCTTTTTAAGCATATCGGTCCTTTCCTCGTTTGCACCTTCCAGACAAGTGCCATTTGATTGCCCTGAATCACTTCAATTCCCTTGACATCTACATCCCATGATTGCAGAAGCGTTTCCGCTAAAGCAATAAGTCTTTTTTCCTCTTCAGGGGTTAGGGTAAGTTCAGCAATCTCCTCATTGTTATCCGGAGACTCTATTTCCGCTTGTACCGATTTAGCTTTTTTTGCTTTTTTTGCCTTTTTTGTATGTTTTATCTTGTTGGACTCTATTGTCTTTTTACCCTTTTTTGTATGTTTTATCTCTTTGGACTCTATTGTCTTTTTACCCTTTTTTGCCCCTTTTATTTCTTTATCCTTTATTGTTTCTATCGCAGACATTACGAATGTGTCCTTCAATAAGGGTTTTGCCATCAATAAGGGTTTATCCTTCAATGAAATCACCTTCCTAATTTCCTTCTCTCAATAATGTATGGTAAAAGTCTAAATTCTGCTTTTCCAAATAGGCCAAAAATGAAAAATTGGGGGTTTTCCTCATTTTTCATGTAAACGTCTAAAAGTTTTAATCTGAAGGCACAATGTCTTTGTCCTATTCGTACGATAGTTTAGGGGTACAAACTCCTAGAAATAACATGTTCGCGAATGGAGGTTAGGTATGAAGATTGCCTTAATAGCTACAGAGAAGCTGCCGGTTCCTGCCATTAGGGGAGGAGCGATCCAAATTTATTTAGATTCAGTCGCCTCTGTAATAGCTGCTAATCATGATGTCACTGTCATATCCATTACTGATCCTAGCTTACCAGACAATCAAAAGATAAACGGTGTAACATATGTTCGTTTTACTGAAGATCAATATATACAATCAATAGTTCAGCATATGAAAACTCATCAGTACGATATTGTCCATTTATGTAATCGCCCGAACTGGATTCTATCTCTAGTTCAAGTTGCGCCACAAACTAAATTTGTTTTAAGTGTTCATAATGAAATGTTTGCACCTGAAAAAATCAGTGATGCAGAAGGAAAGAAATGTATTGAAGCTGTCTCTAAAATCGTAACAGTCAGTAATTACATCGGTGAGACCATTACATCAAGATTCCCATCAGCTAAAAGTAAAACGAAGACTGTATATTCAGGGGTTGATCTTAATCAATATCAGCCAGCATGGACAGAAGAGGGGAAAATCTTAAGGACGGAAGCAAGAAAAGAATTAAAGTTAGAAAATAAAAAAATCATCTTGTTTGTTGGGCGATTAAGCAAGGTAAAAGGGCCGCATATATTACTGCAAGCTCTTCCAAAAATTGCCGAGAAAGAACCTAATGCGATGCTGGTGGTAGTAGGTTCTAAGTGGTTTGGCGACAATGAGGTCAATAATTATGTTAAGCATTTATATACGCTTGGAGCTATGTACAAGGATCACGTAACCTTTATTAAATTCGTGCGGCCGCATGATATCCCAGCTTTATACGCTATGAGCGACTTGCTTGTATGCTCTTCTCAATGGCAAGAACCATTAGCACGTGTTCACTATGAAGCGATGGCTGCTGGCCTTCCTGTTCTAACGAGTAATCGGGGAGGCAATCCTGAGGTAATCACTGAAGGGGAGAACGGATCCATTATATACGACTTTGATAATCCAGATGCTTATGTAAACCCGATTGTTTCCTTACTCAAAAGTGAAAGTAAACGAGCAAAAATGGGGAAAAATGGGAGAAAGATTGTTGAAACCCAATTTAGCTGGGAACACGTTGCCGTGAATCTTCTGAAGGTTTATGAAGAAGCGAGAAGTAATTCTTGAGGAAGGGGGAGATACCATGGAAGAAAGGCAAGAATGGGAGACTGATAGTGAACAAGAAGAGGACTCCAAAGCAAAGAAAAAAGGAAGCTCACTAACAAAAGGATACTTGAATAAGGTTTTAAGCTATTACCCATTTGAAGTAAAGGATATACGTTTGTTGAGCTCAAGGAGCGGCCGCACAACATGGGAAGTTCAAACAGCACAAGGAACCAAAATATTAAAGCAAGCAGAAATGAAAGCCAATCGGATGCTTTTTATTGCTGATGCTCACCTTCACCTACAAAAAAATGGCCTGCCAATAGCCCCTCTTTATCGCACCAAAAATGGCGGTTATTGTATTGGTACAAAGGAAACTGCCTTTGTCATGTATGATAAGGTGACTGGAAATGAAACGATCTATTACAACAAAGACCAGCTTTCCCGTGCGTTAGATTTTGCTGGGAAATTTCATGTCGCATCAAAGGGCTTTGATGCTGCGGAAGGGGCAAAAACACGTGGGCGATTAGGAAAATGGCATAAATTATACAGATGGAAGCTGCAAGAGTTAGAAGGTAATAAACAAATAGCCCTATCCTTCCCTAATGATCCTTTTTCCATTATGTTTTTAGAGCATGTGGACAAAATGCTCGAGCGGGGCAGGAAGGCACTTGAAGATCTCAATCGGCCAGAATATGACCAATGGGTGAAGCAAACAATTGATGAAAAAAGCTTTTGTCAGCAGGATTTTACATTTGCAAGATTAGTAGACATCAATCAACAAACTTTTATGCGTGAACTGCACTCCATTACGTATGATCTTCCCGCACGAGATCTTCGTATCATTTTAAATAAAGTTATGAAAAAAATGTCCGTTTGGGATCAGGATTTGGCGATTCATATGCTTTGCTCCTATGATCGGGTCAATCCTTTAACAAAGGATCAATACCGTGTGCTTTGGACAGATCTGGCATTTCCGCACCTATTCTGCTCGGTTGCTCATAAATATTATTTAGGGCAAAAACGGTCCTGGTCTGATGAAAAATATATTTGGGCCTTACAAAATATTATTGGAGTGGAAGAATCAAAAGATGCCTTTTTAAAGAAATTTTCGGATATAGTCCGTGAAATCAAAAATAACAATGGAGGGAAGAGCCGTGGGAAAAAAGAAAAAGGCTAAAATTCCAAAGCTTGAAATTGAAAAATTCACCTTCTCTCCACCGGGACGGATGGGCTGGAGTTATTCAGAATACGAAAGTATGATGGATAATCCACAAAAGGTACTGCATGAATCAGCTATTAATGATAATCTCGTTGAACTAACGGCTGTTGAACTAATGGAATTTCCTTTTGGGCAAAAAGAGGAATACAACTGGAAAGAAGAAATCACTGAAACTAGTGCAGCAATGAATAAATACGATGAGTCTGCCGAGGAGTTGTCTAACGATATTGCAGTAAGTGTTAATGATTTCGACATGGAATCAATAGAATCAGTAGAATCCTATGACTATGCCGCAAATGCTGGAGTAAATTCAACAGATGAAGTGGAATCTGTGGAAGAAGTGGAATCTGCGGAAGAATGGGAAGATGTCGAGGAGTCTGAAGAAGAACCAGCGGCAGCGGAGAAAAGGCCTATTGTGATTGTAACGATGGAACCTCCAAAGCCGCCATGGATTGCAAGTAATTTACAAGCGCGAAAATAATTGAAATATAGGCACTTAACCAGACCTAATCAGGGCAAATGTCATATACTGTTGGTGATAATTAGGAATAGGAGGGAGTTATACCCATGCCGGTAATTAGGGAAGTAAGCACAAAGCTAACGCTTGAAGAGAGTTTATTATCACAATTGCTATCTAAAGAAGATCCTTTAGAAGGATTTTTATTTTCTTCTGATGACGACGAATCATCAGAATCATCAGATGACACAGGAGCAGCCGTCCAAACAGAAGATGAGGATGAATCATCAGAATCATCAGATGACACAGGAGCAGTCCAAACAGAAGATGACGACGAATCATCAGAATCATCAGAATCATCAGATGGCACAGGAGCGACAGTCCAAACAGAAGATGATGAAGAGTCATCGGAATCATCAGATGACACAGGAGCAGCCGTTCAAACAGAGGCTGAGGACGAATCATCAGATGAATCCGAAGAATCAGCAGATGAATAACGTAAAGAAACCCTTTTGAATTCTTCAAAAGGGTTTTAAATTTTCCATTAATGATTTGTATTGGCCAGTGAATCAGCAGCTTGTAAATAAACCGCTTCAAAGCGGTCAGCTACATGTTTAAAATCAAATTTCTCTTCTACTACTCTTCTTCCATTTTGAGATAGCCAGCTGCCAAACCCAGGAAATTCCAACATTGCATTTATGATACGTGCATATTCATACGGGTTTTTATAATCTTTAATAAGTAAGCCATTTTCTTCATCTTGGATTACTTCCGCATTTCCGCCGCGATCTGTTGTCAAAATTGGAATTCCAGCAGCCATTGCCTCATAATGTACCCGTGCAAGCGGCTCATTCCACTGAGAACTGCAGACAAATAAATCACCCATAACATACATATGATAAATATCGCTAGCCGGTACATAGTTTGTAAAAATTATATGATTATCATAGGGGGCTGCAAGGGTATGCAAGTATCGGACATATTTATTGACCCGATTATCGCTAAACCATTTCCCGCCTACAATCACGAGCACCGTATCCTCATGTTTTAACAGGATATGATTCATCGCCTGAATCAGGATATGGGGTCCCTTAGAGGGGCTTAAGCGGCCAATAAACAGAATAACCTTACTATTTTTAGGGATACCGTACTTTTTTCTCATTTCGTTTCGGATTTTTTGCCCTGGCTTCGACCAGACCGGCTGAAATTCGCTTAAGTCAACCCCAGAATACACGACCGATGTCTTTTCCTCTGCTTCTGGAAACCTTGCTACAATGGTATCTTTTATAAACTGACTGACTGTTGTGATCGCTGTAACTTTTTCAATGGCCATTTTCCCTTCCTCGTCCGATATCTTGTTTTGAGCAAACATCTCATTATGGACACTTAAGATAAAATGACTGACAGGGCTAGCTTCCTTGTATAGCGGAATATGCCGGGGCCGATTACAAACGTGAATGATATCAAATTCACGTTTCTTAAGTTCATCTGCCACAAAAAAACGATAGCCATTTCGGGGGAAACGACGATAGGTCACACCGCACGTTTGCTCATAATCTGATAGGCTAGGATCGGTTACCGAAAATATTGTAATCTCGTGGTTTTCCTTTAAATAGGGAACAATCCCATCAATCATCATTTGAATAGCCCCACCCTTTACAGCGGGTGAGGGCAATTTTTCAGTACATATAAAGGCAATTTTCATGAACTTTCACTCCTATAAAGGCAGGTGAAACTGTCGTTAATGCCTTTGCAGCATATAATGGGAACCAAATGAATCGAATAGCTCTTTTTGGCGAGCCTATTCATATCCTCCCGACACCCACATATCGCAAATCGTGTTTTCTTATTTCATCAGGATTGATACAGTTTCGCCCATCTATAATCAGATCGCCCTTCATCCATGTTTTAACCTTTTTCCAGTCTAATGTTTTAAAGGATGGCCAATCCGTTGCAATAAAAACACAATCAGCATCTAAGATAGCTTCCTCCATGGAATCTGTCTGTTTGGCAGTCTGAAGACCTTTAGTCGGCAGGGTTGCCTTTGGATCATAGGCGATAACGTTAAATTTAAGAGTATCAAGCTTTTGAATAAGAGCAACCGCCCGAGAAGAGCGGGTATCATCTGTATCCGGTTTAAATGAAATTCCAAGAACGGCTACCTTTTTTGTGATGGAGTCTCCTATATAAGAGGTGATCTTATCGATATACCATTCAAGTTGTGTTTCATTTACAGACTGGACCGCTTCTAAAATAGGTGTCTCAACTCCTTTTTGCTTAGCCGAATGGATAAAGGAGCTGACATCCTTTGGAAAGCAAGACCCGCCATACCCGATGCCGGCCTGCAAAAAATGTTTACCAATCCGTGGATCTAATCCAATGGCTTCAGCTACGGTTGTAATGTCGGCCTGATAGCTGTCACAAATTCGTGCAACTTCATTAATAAATGAAATTTTAGTTGCTAAAAAAGCATTGGAAGTAAATTTTATGACCTCAGCATCATTTAAAGTGGTCAAAATCATAGGTGCATCGATCTCTTTATAAATCTCTTTCATAATCGATAAGGAAGCCGTATCGCCATGCTGCAAACCAATTACCGTTTTATCCGGATGGAACATATCATGGACAGCTGACCCTTCCCGTAAAAATTCTGGGTTTGAAACGATCCTGAACAGCTCCTTTGACAAACCTTTTTCGATTAAAAGTCTGTTAATCATTTGATTTGTGCCTAAAGGAACCGTACTTTTTGTGATGATTGTTTTTCTAGAGGTGATATTGACTGCTAGATCATCTACAACTGATAGCACATAAGATAAGTCCGTACTTCCATCTGGTAACGGCGGGGTTCCGACACAGATAAAGATACAGGAGTTAGTATGAATGGCTTCTCCTACCTGATCGGTAAAGGTAAGTCGATTTTGATTCTTTTGAATAAGCTCAGAAAGCCCCGGTTCAAATATGGGGGACTCTCCTTTGTTCAATGACAGAATTCTCTCTTTATTTTTATCTACACAGGTTATATGATGGCCCAAGTCCGCTAACACAGCAGAAGATGTTAGTCCAACATAACCGGCTCCAATCACACAAATATCCACTTCAAATCACCTTCCACAAGACCTTAGCTTTTACATAGTATTAGAAGGGGTGCTTGGTTTGTGACTATTTGCACCATGAATAATGAATAAGTGGGCAAAAACAGAAAGCTAATTGTTTGCCTGATGTGATATATTCTTTCTTTAGGCTGGGCTAAAACCAAGGTCTGTACGGCATAATTGCTATATTTTTCTTTATCGAAGCAGCGCCCTTTTTTGTGCGAATGACTATCTATCCTCTGGGTAAGTGAATAGAATATTCCAAACAGGCTGAAGGGGAGAGTCGTTGTGATAAAAAAAGCAGTTATTCCAGCAGCTGGCTACGGAACAAGAAGCCTACCTATAACAAAAGTGATCCCAAAGGAAATGTTCCCGATTGGTGAGAAACCAGCAATTCAATATATTGTAGAGGAAGCAATTGCTTCTGGAATTCAGGAGATATTAATCATAGTCTCTCGTGCGAAAAACCTAATAGTCGATTATTTTGATCACTCATTAGAACTAGAGGCTTTTTTAGAAAGGAAAAACAAAGATCATCTGCTAAAGGAAATGGAGATACCTAATATCCAAATTCATTATACTAGGCAGCCTTATGCAAGAGGACTAGGGGATGCGATCCGTCTTGGCGCAAGCTTTGCCCACAATGAACCATTTGCTGTCCTTCTCCCTGATGATATTGTCATTCCCCAAGGATTACCTGCTTTGCAGCAATTAATTTCCGTTTTTAATGAAACAGGCAGCAGTGTAATTGGGCTAAAAAAAGTAGAAAGAGAATTATTAAAAAATTATGGAGTTGTGAAAGGACAGCTGATTCAGCCCGGTAGAGTCAAGATTGAGAGCCTTGTTGAAAAGCCTCTTGAAAACCCGCCATCTGATTTAGCGGTGGTCGGCCGTTATGTTTTCACCCCTGATATTTTTAAATATTTGGAGAAGATTAAACCGGGAAAAGACGGAGAATATCAGCTTACTGATGCGATCCAGCAATTAACAGAGGCAAATGATGTGTTTGGAAGAATTATCGATGGTGACCGATATGACATTGGTAATACAAATGAGTATATTCGTTTAATTAACTATGTTCATAAACCCCGCAAATAATCTGGAGATTTTATTAATAAAACTAGTAACAGAATAATAGACTAGATTAGGCATTTCCATTCCTTTTAGTAGGGGGATTATTGTGCAGGAGAGGGATAAACAAAGGCCAGCAATGGGAAAAAGAGATATCATTTTGCTGGTCTGTATCTTTTACTTATTAGGGATTGTAACGGCAATAGGCATTTATTTGTTTTGGTTGGGGAAAACGGAAGCACAGGCTGAGGAGCCAGAGTTATACAGTGAATTATATGTGGCGGATGTCTATATTCGTGGTGACCGCACGGAGGAGGAAAGTAAACTTTCTAAAGAACAGAATTATCAATTGTGGGAAGTAACAACTGTGCTAAGAAGTGCTTTGTATCAATACGTGAAACAAACAAATAAATTTCCTAAAGACTTATCTCTATTAGAGCGGCCTTTCCCATATAATTATCTATCAGCCATTCCCCAGGAGCCGCTAACTTTTTCGAAGGTTGTGGCCGATACCTATACAGGTTCAGGCGGATGGGTATATCAGCCGGTAACATATGCTCTAGAAAAAACGAATGAACCGATGCTTAAGCAAATGATCCAGGATATCCTATACCCGAATATAGAACTGGGTCAAGTAAAGTTTCCTGATTTTGACCCTTTAAAGATCATCGTCAATAAAGGAAAGAATGAATTATGGCTAGTGTCAGGTAAAATTGTGCTCCAGAAATACCCGGTTGGATTAGGTAAAAACGGAAAGACACCAGAAGGAAGCTTTCAAATAGAAGAAAAAATGATGAATCCTAATGGCGCTTTTACTCCTGTTAAAAATAATCCATACGGGAACAGAGCGTTAGTCTTTGCTCCGAGCTTTGCCATTCATGGAACCAATAATCCGGAGTCCATCGGGAATAATGTTTCAAAAGGCTGTATTCGGATGAATAATCACGAAATTGCAGAGTTATATGCAAAGGTCCCGCTGTATACAATGGTTGAGGTTAAAGAGGATGGACCGTGGGCCGAATCATTAGTCCGGCCATTGTATAAAGGAAGCAGTAATTCTGAAAATACTTTTAACCAGATCAATCGTCCAAAAGAAGAAAACTACGGGGTCTTTTATAATTGGTCCGGATAAGTATAACAAATTTAGGGTCTGACCTATGGGCAGACCCTTTCATTTAACAATCCTCAGGTGTATTTAAATGAAGTGGTGGCGGAATTAACCATCCTTTTTCTTTGTTTAGACGTAATAATTTTGCCCCGTATTGCGCCTTAGTCATATGAAATTGACCGAACATCATCGCAATATCTTCGCGTACAGATTGAGCAATTGCCTGACTGCAAGCGATGAGACCCGCTGCAATGTCTGCACTGACCATTGCACTTACTTCTGGGTCGTTGATGCGCGCTCCTGCTGGAATGCTTTCAATTGTCGCATACGGACGCTCTGGCGGTGCAGGAGGTAGGGCAATCCCATTTACCTTCAAGATTTCTTCAAGCTTTTCTTCTTCGCGCTTCATATCCTGAATGGAATCGGCTAATAACTTTTTAAGGTCTTCGTCTCCAGTGTGATTTTTGAGCGTTTGGTATCCGGCAATTTTACCTTTGGCTGCTGCTAAAAAAGAAAAAATAGCAAAAACCTCACCATAATGCAAAGGTTCATTTTGTGGACTTCCACTTAAAACTCCCATTATAACCCTCCCTATTTGCTTAAGGTTCATTTTAGTCTCCTCTTTCAAACAATTTGAGACAAGGTTAGTTTCTTCTTGTCGTATAAAAATATTCTTTAAAACGAAACAAGTTAAGCTATGATAGTCGAAATTATTAGAAGCAAACTATAAAATGGTCTTAGGTCATTTGAGAAGGGGAATGGAAAATGTCATACACAGATACAATTGAAGTAAATCAACAGTTGGAAGAGGTCTTTGCTGCCGTAAGTAATGCTGAAAATGGTCCTCACTTTTTTGATAATGTTGAAAAAGTGGAAAAGCTTACTGATGGACCGATTCAAATCGGGACGAAATATCAGGAAACAAAGAGGATCCGCAGCTACAAAGCGGAAGCTATTCTTGAAGTAGTGGATTTTGTCCTAAATAAACAATACAAGTTAAAAAGCGAACCAAATGGACTAATTGTATTGAATGAATATACCTTTACCTCTACAGAAAAGGGGACGAAAATTGAGTTCAAAATGAAGATTCAAACAAAAGGGATCCGAAATCTGCTAACAAAACCTATCATTGTCAACATTCTAAAAAAAGAGAATGAAAATCACTTAGCGAACATCAAGAAATTTGTAGAGGCCTAAGTAAAAGAAAAAGTGCCAGCATTTTAGAAAATACTTGGCACTTTTATACTTACTCCACCTTTTTCAGAGGTTTGTTAGTAGGCCCTTCAATAACTTCTCCATCAATGGAAAAACGAGACCCATGACATGGGCAATCCCAGGTGCGTTCCCCGTGGTTCCATTCCACCTCACACCCCATATGTGTACATGTGGTATCGACCATATGGACTTTGCCGTCCTGATCTTTGTATACTCCTGTACGCTTTCCATTCAAATTAATAACGGCACCTTCATTCAATTGAATTTCCTCTAATTTTTTACCTGTATATTCAAGCTTTCCTGCGAAAAGGTGGCCGGCTACATCTGCATTGGTCTTGATAAATTCCTTTATACTCGGATCCGCATAGAATCGGGAGGGTGTAAAAAGATCTGCATATGGATTATCGACCTCTTTTATCAGATCTGTAATTAGTAAGGCAGCCGCTGTACTGGAGGTCATCCCCCATTTTTTATAGCCGGTTGCTACAAAAATATTGGGAGTGTCCTCCGCAAAATGACCAATATACGGTATTTTGTCTAAAGTATAGAGATCTTGGGCTGACCATTTATGTGTGATTTCTTTAATGCCAAAAACATCGTTGGCGAATCGCTCAAGATCTTTATAAATAGAAAGCGTATCAGGACCCTGACCTGTTTTATGAGTCCCTCCCCCGATTATTAGTAACTTTTCGCCGTTTTCCAGTGGGGTATAGCGGATCGAACGAATTGGTTTATCTACACTTAGATACATTCCTCCTGGAAATTCCTTTTCCGCCCGGATACTGACAACATATGAGCGGTCAGCATACATTCTCGAAAAATAAAGACTCTTTTTATCTTCGTGAAAAGGGAAATGGGAGCACATAACCAGATATTTACTTGATACTTCATACCCGTCCCGTGTAATAACCTTTGGATGCTTTCCCTTTTCCATATCAACAGCTACCGTATTCTCATAAATTTCCCCGCCTTGTTCCTGAACAATCGAAACAAGCTTGGATAAGTATTTAAGCGGGTGAAACTGAGCTTGGTTCTTCATAATTAAGGCTGTTTTAATTGAAAGATCAAAAGGGAGTATGTCAACCATTGCTCCTTGAATGCCAAGCTTTTGATAAGCCTCATATTCTGTATCGAGTTTTTTCGCATATTGTTCTGAGGTGGCATATAAATAGGCATCCTCTTTACTGAAATCACAGTCAATCTCGTGGTTTTGAACGGTTTCTCTAATAAATTGGATAGCTTGTGTGTTCGCCTCATAATAGGCACGGGCACGCTCTTCACCAAAATGACTAATAAACTCATCGTAGATCATGTCATGTTGAGCTGTAATTTTAGCCGTGGTATGGCCGGTTGTTCCATTTAAAATTTGATTAGCCTCTAAAATCGCAACTTTTAAACCTTCCCTTGTCAATAAATAAGCGAGGGTAATACCTGAAATTCCGCCGCCGACAATTGTTACATCAAAGAATTTATTTTCTTCTAATTTAGAAAAGGATGGGATATCAGCCGATGACCTCCAAAATGGTTCAGGGGAACGGTTAATTCTCTCATCAGACATAGGGGTGTACCTCCTAACATATATGTGATAGTTCTATTTTTTTCTAAATATAGGAAAGTATGTACCCAAGAACTAACAAAAAAAGAGCAAGCACTTGATTTCAAGGCTTGCTCTCCTTATTTTTATGAATAAACGATTCAATCTGATATTTGAGCGGTTCTAGTGAAGAATATCCTGAAAGATTGGCCAACATCCCTTCAATAACAGGGATCCTCGGTGAGTCATTTTGTAATTCTTCCTCGATCACATCTAATGTAACGAGAATACGTTCCTGGTCTGGGTGGTTTTTGAAGGTTTTCTTAATCTGATGAATGATTTCAATAAGATCATTTGGATCTGAAATCATCTCTTTCTGATACAGGTTCACTAATCGATCCATTTTGCCAGCTTCTATGATAGGCGGTTCAGGGGATGTTTCCATACCGCGAACAATATCGTCAGTCCTGTTGTAGATAAAGACAGCTATTTGCTTGGTATCTAATTTTTCAATATCAAAAAGCATAACACCCAAATAGGACTGAAAAATTCCTTGGATAGAAATAATTAAATCCCAGATAAAAGGATTGATGCGATCCCCGTAAATATCGCTAAGGCCTTTTTTATATAAAAGAAATGACTCTGCCCGCATTTTTAAGATGATTATTTCAAGCTCCTGATTAAATGGTACAGTTTGTTCTCTTGTATGCATTAAAATAAAATCTTTATGCTTTTTGATTTCATCTAATTGAACATAAAGCTGTTTAATGAATTTTTCTTTAGGATCTAACCCTTCTTTTTCAATAGCCTTAACTTTTCGGTTAATTCGTTCGTAGTAATATGTAAAGATCGAAATCATTAATTCTTCTTTTGATTTGAAGTAAAGATAAAAAGCCCCTTTTGAAATCCCGGCTTCATCTGCAATTTCTTGGACAGAAGTGGATGAAAACCCTTTTTTTGCGAATAATTTCATGGCTTCTTCGATAATTCGTTTTTCTTTTTCCTTCATGTTCTCTCTCCTAATCTCGAGATTCACACTTTCATTATGTCACACTTTTTTCACAAATCAATTGTCTCTTTTTATAAAGCCTTATATGAGAATTGACATAAAACTGACTGGTTAGTTATAGTATATACTGTTATGACTGGTCAGTCAATTTAGTTAGGAGAGAGGTAATCCGATGAGATCGATCATCAATTTTGTATTAAAGAATAAATTTGCAGTTTGGTTGCTTACATTTATCGTAGTGATAGCCGGTCTTTATTCAGGTATGAATATGAAGCTTGAAACGATTCCAAATATAAATACTCCGTTTGTAACGGTAACAACCATTTATCCGGGTGCATCTCCTGAAGAGGTTGTAGAAAATGTAACAGAGCCAATTGAGCAGCGAATCAGCAGCTTGAGTGGAGTCGATTACGTTACGTCTTCTTCTCTTACAAATGCTTCTAGTATTCAAATTATGTATAACTTCGATAAAGAAATGGATGAAGCAGAAGATGAAATAAAAGAGGCACTTTCTTCGCTTACATTTCCTGAAGGGGTGCAAGAGCCATCTGTTTCACAGTTAAGTTTTAATGCTTTTCCGGTACTGGGCTTAAGTGTAATGAACGATGACTTAGAGCTGCCTGAGCTAACCAATCAGGTTGAAGAATCCATCGTTCCAGCTCTTGAAGGGTTGGAGGGGGTTGCATCGGTACAGGTTTCTGGTCAGCAAATTGAGGAAGTCCAGCTTTTCTTTGATCAGCAAAAGCTTGCAGAGTTAGGGTTAGATGAGGAAACGGTCAGAGGAATCATTACGGGATCTGACATTCGATTCCCGCTTGGCATGTTTGTCCTCGAAGGCAAAGAGAAGTCTGTCGTGCTAGATGGAGATTTTACATCAGTTGAAGAATTAAAAACACTTGAAATCCCTATGATTCCAAGTGCACAAGCTGTCCCGCAAATGGGTCAGCCGCAGTCTGATCGCACAGAGGTAAATGGAACAGGTAATCTCCAGCCAACTCAGCTTCCGACCGTTCAATTAGGGGAAATCGCGAGTATTGAAGTAGTAGGGCAGGCAGAGTCTATTTCAAGAACAAACGGTAAAGAAGCAATTGGTATTAATATTGTAAAAGCCCAAGATGCAAACACGGTGAATGTTGTAAATGCGGTAAAAGCTGAAATAGAAGATTTAGAGAGCGAGTTAGAGGGAACGGAAGTAGTCGTAACGCTGGATCAGGGAAAACCAATTGAAGAATCTGTCAATACCATGTTAAGTAAAGCTATTTTCGGAGCACTTTTTGCTGTTTTGGTCATTTTTCTTTTCTTGAAAAATATCAGAACAACATTGATATCTGTAATCTCAATCCCGTTATCGTTACTTATTGCGATTTTAGTCCTGCAGCAGTTAGACATTACCTTAAATATGATGACATTAGGGGCCATGACGGTTGCGATTGGCCGGGTGGTAGATGATTCGATCGTCGTGATAGAGAATATTTTCCGGCGAATGGCTTCCCAAAATGAAAAGCTTAAAGGCAAAGATCTGATTAGGGAAGCAACGAAAGAGATGTTTATGCCGATTATGTCCTCCACGATAGTAACGATCGCCGTATTTCTGCCATTAGGATTAGTGCAAGGAATGGTAGGAGAGCTGTTCTTGCCGTTTGCCTTAACGATTGTATCTGCCTTACTTGCCTCCTTACTTGTGGCGATTACAATTGTTCCAATGATGGCACATTCGCTCTTTAAAAAAGGAGTGAAAATAAAGGAAAGCAAAGCTGAAAAAGGGCCTGGCAAGTTAGCTGCTGCCTATAAAAAAGGGCTGCAATGGTCACTTAATCATAAATGGATTACATCAGGGATTGCAGTGCTTTTACTAGCAGGAAGCATTGCGCTGATTCCATTTGTCGGAATAAGTTTCCTGCCTGAGCAAGCAGAAAAAATGGTAATCGCGACGTTTGATCCTAAACCGGGTCAAACGATAGAAGAGGTAGAGGAAATTGCAGCTACAGCAGAGGAATATTTTTTAGCAAAAGAGGATGTGGATACGGTTCAGTTTTCACTTGGCGGAGAAAATCCGATGAACCCAGCTGCCTCTAACCAAGCCTTATTCTTTGTCTTGTATGATCCTGATACTGAGAACTTCAGTGACGAATCACAAAAAGTGATTGAGGATTTACACAGTATGACCGATGCTGGTGAATGGGGTTCTATGGACGAAATGATGGGTATGTCTAGCAACCAAATTCACGTAAACGTTTATGGTAACAGCATAGATGAAATTAAACCTGTCATCGAGCAGCTTTATGATGAAATAAACAAGGTTGATCAGCTAGAAAATGTAGAATCAAGTATTTCCGAAACCTTTGAGGAGTACACGCTAGCAGTTAATCAGGAAAAATTAAGTCAATACGGTTTGACAACAGGTCAAGTTGGAATGGTATTGAATCCAATGGCGGAAAGACCGGTTTTGACTACTATTGAAATGGACGGAAAGGAACTAAATGTATATCTTGAGGTAAGTCAGCAAGACTACGAGAACATTGATGATATGCTGGATATACCGCTTCAATCCCCGTTAGGTATTCCAGTAACAGTTAGAGACGTTGTAGAAGTCCGGGAAGGGGAAACATCGAATACGATTACAAGAATGGATGGCCGCGATTATGCACAGGTTAGTGCTAATATAGCAACAGATAATGTGGCAGAGGTTTCAGCTAAGGTTCAGACAATTATCGATGACATGGAGCTCCCTTCAGGTATCGAGATTTCCATGGGTGGTGTAACGGAAGACATTACAGAATCCTTTACTCAATTGGGCATAGCTATGTTAGCTGCGATTGCGATTGTGTACTTGGTACTTGTCATAACTTTTGGCGGCGGACTGGCACCATTTGCTATTCTATTCTCTCTCCCGTTTGCGGTAATTGGCGGAGTTATAGCCCTTTTAATTGCTGGCGAAACATTAAGTATTTCTGCGATGATTGGTGCGTTAATGTTAATTGGTATCGTTGTAACGAATGCGATTGTATTAATCGACCGGGTCATTCATAAGGAAAATGAAGGTTTGTCTACGAGAGAAGCCCTGTTAGAAGCTGGTACTACGCGTTTAAGACCAATTCTAATGACCGCTCTGGCCACTATCGGGGCCTTAATTCCGTTAGCAATTGGCGCAGAAGGCAGCGGATTAATTTCAAAGGGTCTAGGTGTAACAGTAATCGGCGGTTTAACAAGTTCAACCTTATTAACCTTAATAATCGTACCAGTCGTTTATGAAGCATTAAGTAAATTGAAAAGGAAAAAAGCAGATTTGTCATAAAGGATTTTTATAGAGAGTTTCGCTTTGGGGCGAACTCTCTTTTTATATCAATAGTGTTTTTACTTCTGTTGTAAACTTTCAAAGCGGATATGAGGTCCACCGATTGTCACTAATAGTCCAATTGCAGTGGGGTAAAACTTGGTAAGCTCCAATCCGCCTATGTTATAGGACATACGATCCTCTATTTGCCAAAAAAACGCGGTTTTGAAATATTAAAGGACATACGATCCGTTATCTGCCGAAAATCATTCAAATATTGCATGTTTTTGCCACGATAGCGGAACCAGTGTCCTTTAATTTTCAAAAAGGCAAGATTTGTCACAGATAACGGAACCAGTGTCCGAAAAAGGATTACGATTTCCATCTTGCCTCTTACCGCTTCTCGCTTTCACATGAATGGAGCAGTTCGGATACATCAAAAGTTGTATACTTAACTCCTTCGATTTTTGTAGAGAAACATCACCCGCATTGACGAGGTTTCCTTTTGTTTTTTTTAATAAGCTAAAAACAAAAGAGAACGTAAGGAGATGATTGGAGATGAATGTTACTAATCAAGTAGTGATGATTACCGGTGCTTCCAGAGGATTGGGGAGAGCTCTTACTCTGGCATTTGCGGAGGCTGGCGCTAATCTTGCGATCTGTGCCAGGGGAGAGGAGAAGTTAATCGAAGTTAAAAAGGAGGCAGAAGCTCTGGGTGCAGAAGTGTTAGCTATTGCTGCAGATACATCAAACGTTAAGGATGTAGAAAGATTTGTTTCCTTGACTGAGATTCAGTTTGGAAAAATTGATGTATTAATTAACAATGCCTCTATCTTTGGCCCGGGCCCTTTATATTTAGCTGATTACCCCGATAAAGATCTTGCTGAAGTCATACGCGTTAATATTCTCAACCCTTTCTTAGTGACGAAAAGGGTTTTGCCGGGAATGCTTGCTAACGGCAAGGGTTCGATTATTAATGTGACATCAGAAGCGGGGCAAACAGGGTATGCCGAATGGGGCGCTTATGGAATTTCAAAATTTGGAGTAGAAGGCTTGACTCAGGTCTGGGCAGATGAACTTCAAGAGACAGGAGTGCGAATCAATATGGTGGATCCCGGCGAAATGGATACAGACATGCACAAAACAGCAGTACCTGAATGTGACTATGAGTTAGCACAACCTGAGGAAATAGTGGATGTGTTTTTATACTTAGCTTCTGAAAATTCTGCTGATGTAAATGGGCAAAGGTTCGAAGCAAAGGAATTTAAGTTAGGGAGAGAATCGTAATGTTAATGACGATACATGGTTCTTTTCAAATCCCAGCCCATTTGCACGCAATCGCGCCAGCTGAATTTCGCGGGCTCAGGCGAGATCAAGTAAGGATGATGGTGTTGGACCGTATTACTGGTCAATTCGAGCATGCTTCTTTTAAAGAAATTGGCCGTTATCTGGCATCAGGTGACCTTCTCGTTTTCAACAACAGCAGAACAATTCCAGCCAAATTAAAGGGGACCCAACAGCAAGGCACTGAGTTTGAAATCAGACTCTCGAGACAAATTTCAGATACAGCATGGGAAGGGTTAATAGTAGGAGACTATGATCGGAACAGACCGATAAAACTTTCAGAAGAGCTTTTTGCAGAGGTAATAGGGAATGGAGGTGCTGAACCATTAGTTAGACTTTCTTTTTCAAAAAAAGGCTTAGCCTTATTGAATGATTTTTACAGGATTGGCGAACCGATTCGTTATGAATACATTCATGAACCATGGGCGCTCGACGTTTATCAAACGGTTTATGCTGCAGTGCCTGGCTCAGTGGAAATGCCATCAGCCGGCCGAGCTTTTACATGGCAATTGCTGCAAGCCTTAAAAGCAAGCGGCATCAGAGTTGCCTTTCTTCAGCTCCATGCAGGACTAAGTTATTATGGGAACGATAAGTGGCCGGATCCAAATCAGCATCCCGAAGTCTTCCATATTCCTTCAAGTACAGCTAAACTGGTGACTGAAACCAAAGAATCTGGCGGCCGAGTAATTGCAGTCGGAACAACGGTTGTCCGTGCGCTTGAAACGGCAGCAGTTGAAGGAAAAGTTACAGGAACAAAAGGTGTTACCAAACTTTACGTTGATAGAGGTTACTTATTAAAGGTTGTCGATGGACTCCTTACAGGATTTCATGAGCCCGAAGCCAGTCATTTAGATATGCTTACGGCTTTTATTGATGAAGAACAATTAAAGGCTGCTTATCAGGCTGCCATTGAGGAAGGCTATTTGTGGCATGAGTTTGGAGATGTAAACTTAATCCTTTCAAAGGAAGCATCCCTATGAAGTGGCATCATATTGGAATTCAGGTAAAAGAATTAGAGCGGTCGATTTCTTTTTATCAAACGAACTTTGGATTTAATGAGGAAATAAGATTTCAGTACGAAGATGAACAAATTGTGTTTCTAACAAGGGAAACGATTCGGATTGAATTAATCGAAAGCAGATTAGAAAGTAGAAAAGCAGAGCAGCTCCATTTTTCTTGGCAGGTTGAGAATTTGGATGAATGGGTTGATCAATTAAAAATCAATCCAATTGAAGGCCCCATCACCTTACCTAATGGGTGGAGAACAGTATTTTATCAGGGACCAGACCAAGAACTTATCGAGTTATTTCAGAATGAAAGCTAAGAATGGGTAGTTTTGGGCTGTTTTCTCTTAGATTAGGGCGAATCGGACTAGTGCAAAACCGGGACTATTGGCATTCCTAAATATCGTAAAAACTGAAATTTTGTTTAAAAATCCCCTTTTTTGTCGAGAAAAAGGGATTTTTTGTTGAAATTTCAAGAAAAATGATGCGGGAATGAATAGGAATACAAACCTAAAAACTTCCCATTGTTTGGTAAAAAGTAATGAATAAAAATGATTACAAATACCTATTAAGAAATTACGTAATTTTCCTTCGATTTCAAAAAATAGGAAATCAGGATAAGAAGTACTGCCGCCAGACAGGAACCGCCGCCTGAGAATATTGAAAAAATTGTGAATAATGGTTGATTTCTTTTTATTTTTGTCGAATATATGATGAAATCAAGAGATCAGTTCGAATTGAATACAACTGAATCTCGAAAAGGCAAAGTTGGTGAAAGCCAATGACGCAAAACTACAGGGGCTACGGTGTTTCAGTACACTAGGCCAGCCAGTTACCGAAAGATGCAGGGTGTCGTAATGCCATTTAAATTAGAGATACTTCAACCGTCATTATTTTTTAATTTGCTATCAATCTCTAATAGGAATGGAAACGACAATGATTTTGTAACCTCCCTTTCGGTAAAGGCGGGGTTATTTTTTATGGGAGCGGAGGTGAACAAGTGAAACTGGTCAACTTACGGAATGACTCGATCATTGCCGAACAGATTAATCCAGCCTATCCATTTTTCAAAAGGCTGCGGGGATTAATGTTTACGAAAAAACTGGACGAAGGTGTTGGCTTGCATATAAAACCCTGCCGATCAATCCACACATTCTTCATGAACTACACCATTGATGTTTTGTACTTAAATGAATCAAATGTCGTTGTAGCTATTGACGAATCGCTCGAACCAGGGAAGGTCGGGAAGCTTTATTCAGATGCACATTCAGTCGTAGAGCTCCCAAAAGGAACAGTCCAAGAGACTGGAACCAAGGTAGGAGATGAGCTGCTTTTTAAAACAGCATGAGTCGGATACTCCTACAAGCATTTTAAAATAAAAAACATTTAAAATTGGAGGAATTTAAAAATGGTAGAAAAAATGAAAGCTTTATTCGTTGAAGAAGAAGGACAAGGTATGACTGAGTATGGGTTAGTATTAGGGATTATCGCAGTGGCGGTTGTAGGTTTACTTGTTACACTGCGTACTGAAATTGTGGAAATGTTTACAAATGTTGTAAATGCGGTTACTGGTCGTGGAAGTGATGGCGATTCAGGTACTGGTGCTTAATCGTTTATGAGAAAGTTTTGGATTGACGAAACTGGCCAAGCAATGACAGAGTATGGTTTAGTTCTTGGAACGATCGCAATTGCGGCATTTGCATCCATTCTAGTTCTTCGTGAAGAAATTGTGGAAATGTTTCAATATGCCGTTGGATTAGTGACAGCCAGATAATAAACCATACATTTAACGGCACAAACGGTTAATAATGTAAAAATAGTCTTACGTGTAACGTGAGACTATTTTTGCATCAAACCAAATTTTGACCTCTTTAAAAAATGGAGGTGAAGTGTTCTGGATTTTATGATTGACCTTTTATTATGGATTGTCTTGATTGTCTGTGTGATTACAGATCTAAGAGAAAGAAGAATATACAACAAGGTAATTTACCCAGCTTTGGTATTAACAATCATTTTCCATCTAGCAGATTCAGGTTTAAGTGGCATGCTTTTTAGTTTACAAGGCTTTGTCATTGGTATGGCTCTTTTACTCATTCCTTATTTGCTCGGAGGAATTGGCGCGGGTGATGTTAAGTTACTTGCCTTGGTTGGGGCGATGAAAGGAACAATGTTTGTCCTTATAGCAGCCGTTTATATGGCTTTAATCGGAGGGGTTCTCGCTCTTGGTGTTCTACTCTTTAGAAGAGGTGTGATCTCAAGGTTAAAAATGATGTTTTACTCTCTAGGCGGTTTAAGAACGGGTATAAAAATCCCTTTAACGATTGCAAAGGATGATTACAAAGCCACGTATCCTTATGGACTCGCAATTGCAGGAGGGGCAGCTTTAAGCTTTATGTTAAGTGGGGTGAGTTTACTTTGATTCGAGATGAGAGAGGACAGTCAATGGTTGAAATGGCACTTATTTTACCAATACTTTTGTTGCTGTTGGCTGGCGTTATCGATTTGGGAAGAGTTTTGTTTTCAACTTCACACTTGCACCTTGCTTCACAAGAAGCAGTCAGACTCGGTGGATTAGGAAAAACAGATGAACAAATTGAGGAATTTGCGAAAGACTATTTTAAACTTGGAGATCCTTCCCTTTTACAAATTGAAATTACCCCAACAGATGATATGCGAGAATCGGGGGAATACGTGAAGGTTTCTATAGATTATCCGTTAGAACTGATAACTCCTATTTTAAACCAATTCATTCCGAACCCGGTTACAATCCATGCGGATTCAACAATACGGGTAGAATGAGGTGAAATATGAATAGATTACGAGAATTATGGAAAAAAGAGACGGGCAATGCTCTCGTCTTTGTATCATTAGCACTAATGGCCCTTCTGGCTATGACAGGATTAGTCATTGATGGAGGCATGGTATATCAGACAAAAAGTCATCTGCAAAAGGTTGCAAATGCTGCCGCACTATCTGGCGCCCAAGAGTTAACGAATCATCAGGAGAAAGTAGAAGAGGTTGTGTATGAGACACTATCTAAGAACGATCAAGAGGCAGTTTTGACAAACCTTGAGATTACAATGGAGGAAAAAGTTGCAGTTGATCTGGAGGTTCCCGTATCATTAGCCTTTTCAAAGTTATTTGGTAAGGACCAGATTTTGGTCAAAGCCCATGCTGCTGCAGAATTGAGAACGATGGGAAGAGCTGCAGGAGCTGCGCCGCTTGGGATTGATAAATCGATACCACTTGAGTATTACAAGGAATACCAGCTAAAAGTTGACCAGCATGATAATGATACAGGTAACTTTGGGATCCTTGCCTTGGGTGGAACGGGTGCAGATACATATGAATACAACTTAAGACATGGGTACAAAAATGAATTAAGTGTAGGAGATGTATTAGAGACGCAAACTGGTAATATTGCTGGGAAGACGAGAACGGTCGTTCGGGAAAGGGTGAACGGCTGTGATGAAAACCCTCGTGATGTCAACGTCAGAGAATGCTCTCGTGTCATTTTAATTCCTATTTATGAACCAATAGATTATCAGGGCAACCAATTGAAGCAAGTAAGAATTGTAGGCTTTGCCTATTTTTATATTACAGATCCGATGGACGAACATGATACTTCGATAAGAGGAATGTTTATTGAGCGAGCAGGAACAGGCTATGAGGAGCCAGGAGCATTAGAACGAGGTGCTTTCAGCATTAGATTAACAGAGTAATAGGTGGGGATGAGATGCGTTCGAAAATTATTTTAGTGCTGGCATTAGTAATGGGTGTGGTAACAACAGTTATGTTTTTTAACTATATGAAGCAATTTGACACAGAAACCGTAGCGAATCAGAACATGACTACGGTTGTTGCAGCCAAAGAAAAAATCGCCAAAAATGAATTAATAACTGCGGAAAAGCTTACGACTATTGAGGTCCCATCAGAAGGACTGCATGAGCAGGCAATCGTCAGTATGGACGGGCTAGCAGGTCAATATGCAACAGCAGACATTGAAGCAGGGGAAGTCTTATTAGATCACCGTGTACAGGACGAAAAAGAAGAAACTATCTTTGTTTCGAAGAAAGTGGGAGAAGGAAATAGAGGTGTTTCTATTGGAGTCAACTTTGTCCAATCTGTATCTAACTTAGTTGAACCAGAAGACAAGGTCGATGTAATCTTCACCGAAGTCATAGAAATGCCTGGTGAGCAACAAGACATTGTAGAATCCAGTATTTTACTAAGAGAAGTTAGAGTTTTAGCTGTCGACCGCAGAATGATAGAAACACAAAACGAAGCAGAACCACATGCCGAATATAGTTCAGTAACATTAGAGTTAAGCCCTGAAGATACAGTCAAGCTAGTTAATGCTTATGAAAGCGGATCACTTCACTTGGCGGTTCATTCTAGAATAGTAGCAGATGTCGTTAACGATACCGATGAATAATCAAACTGGTTTAGAACGGAGGTGGCAATCATGACAGAAGAAAGTCAAACAAAGAAGAAAAAAAGAGGCGAGATGATTGTTGTCTGCAGTGCAAAAGGCGGAGTCGGTAAGACAACATTAACGGTCAATCTTGCCGTTGCACTCCATAAAAAGAACATCAAAATCAATGTTTTAGATGGCGATTTCCAGTTTGGGGATGTCAGTTTAGCGTTGGATCTACAAACAACATTCACGATCAAGGATGTCATTGAAGAGATAGACCGCCTTGATTCTCCTACTCTCTTAAGCTATCTATGCAGTCATGATTCAGGGGTCAGGGTCCTCCCTGCTCCGGAACGTCCAGAGTACGCCGACTTAATCACCGATACTGCAATCACAACGATTTGTGATTTTCTTGTTCAGGACCATGATTATGTGATCGTCGATACAGCGGCAGGCTTAAATGAAAAGACACTTCAATTTTTAGAAAAAGCAGACCAAATTGTTGTTGTTACTAATTTAGAAATGGCGACATTAAAGAATACAAAATTAATGTTAGATACAATAAAAATGCTGGAGCTGGACGATAAAGTTCAATTAGTGGTTAATCGGGCAACGATGGAAAGCGTTATTTCGGCGGCAGATATCCCAGACATTCTTAATATCGAAGACCCGATTTTAGTACCAAATGATTTTCAAATGGCATCACAAGCATTGAATATTGGGATTCCTTTTGTGATCAGCCAAGGAAAATCTGAGATGGCAAAGGCTTACTTTAAAATGGCAGAGCTTTTAACATCACGCCGCGAGATTGCTCCTCTTCCAAGCAGCAAAGGCCCTTCCCTATTATCAAAATTTTTCGGTCGAAAAAAAGTGAAGGAGGGAACGGTTGAATGAGCCTCTTGAAAAAAATACAAGAAAAGAAACCTGAGTTAGAAAACGATGCTTCAGAAGCAGAAGAACTGATCCAGGACGAAGCGGCACCCAAAAAAGATTTAATTTCTGTGTTTCGGGAAACGAGAAAATCGGATGGACCTAAAAAGAAATCCGCGCCTATTAAAGTTAACAAGCATCAAGAATTAAAAAATATTCTCCATAAACAAATCTTGCAGGAAATGAAGGAAGATGAAGATGTAGAAGCCATTATTCCTAAGATTGATGCAATGGCCATTGAGATTATTAAAGAGGATGAATCCTTTCGGGGGAAAGTGGACCGTAAACGTGTTGTTGAGGAATTAATCAACGATTTGACAGGCTTTGGACCGATTAATCCGCTTCTATTGGATGAAGAGGTAACCGAGGTCATGGTGAACGGGCCAAGTCAGGTTTATTGTGAGCGGAAAGGGAAGATAGTATTAACCGATATTACCTTTCGGGACCATGAACATGTCATGAGTGTAATCGAAAAAATTGTCGCACCAATTGGCAGAAGAATCGACGAAAGCAGTCCGATGGTAGATGCGCGTTTACCAGATGGCTCTCGTGTTAATGCGATTATCCCTCCATTAGCACTTAACGGACCGACCCTTACGATCCGAAAATTTTCAAAGGATCCCTTTATGATTGATGATTTAATTGATTTTGGTACATTGACATACGAAATGGCCCTCTTTTTAGAAGCGTGTGTTAAAGCAAGATTGAACGTATTTGTTAGCGGTGGGACAGGTTCAGGGAAAACGACAACTCTAAACGTCCTTTCCAATTTCATACCGAATGATGAACGGATCGTCACAATAGAGGATGCAGCCGAACTTCAGCTTGGCCAAGAACACGTAGTTTCACTAGAGTCAAGGCCGCCAAATATTGAAGGCAAAGGCGCTATTACGATCCGTGATTTGGTTAGAAACTCGCTGCGGATGCGGCCAGACCGGATTATTATCGGGGAGGTTCGTGGCTCGGAAGCATTAGATATGCTCCAAGCGATGAACACAGGACACGATGGTTCACTTGCAACGGGTCACTCGAATAGCCCGCGAGATATGATATCAAGACTAGAAACGATGGTATTACTTGCCGGGGTTGAACTTCCAGTGAAAGCCATTCGTGAACAAATTGCAGGGGCAATTGACTTAATCATTCAGCAATCACGCTTAAAAGATGGGACTAGAAAGATTGTAAAAGTTACAGAAGTTCAAGGTTTAGAAGGAGATGTCATTGTTCTCCAAGATATTTTTACCTTCCAACAAGATGGTGTCGATCAAAACGGAAAAATTCTTGGCAGACTAATCCCGACTGGAGTTCGTCCAAAGTTTTATGAACAGCTTGAAACGTCAGGCATCCATATTCCAGTAAGTGTATTTGTTGAAGAGGAGAGTTGGACCGTATGATGTGGCTTATTTTAGGGCTGGTGTTATTTACCTCCTTCTTACTTTTTACGTCATTGTTCCAAATGATCTTTTTGTCCGACAAAAGAATGCAAAAACGCATGAAAAAATATTTAGAACAGAGTGCTAAAAAGAAGCTATCTCCTAAAAGGTTTAATGCGCTTGTGCAAATTCGTCTTGCTACAAAAGGGATTCAGCAGCAGGTCCTGACAAAGGAGAAAAATTCCCGGCTCAAAGTACTTCTCAGCAGAGCTGGTGTATCTATAAAACCTGAGGAATATATTTTATTTCAATGGCTAGCTACAGCACTTGGAGGAGGCCTTTTTGTCCTGTTCACGGGAAAACTATTGTTTTTTCCAGTCGGTGCCATTATAGGGTTCTTTATACCTAAGGTGATTGTGACCAAAAAACAGCACGATCGTTTGGCCAAGTTTAATGAACAGCTACCAGACATGCTAACAACGGCAGTTGGTGCAATGCGTGCCGGCTTTAGCTTTCCGCAGGCCTTAAAGACAGTTGTCGATGAATCTGCTTCACCGATGAAGGATGAAATGGAAACGGTATTAAGAGAAATGCAGTATGGCTCAAGTATTGAGGAAGCGTTAAATGGTTTGAAAGAAAGGGTGCCTAGTGAGGATTTAGACTTGATGATTCAAGCGATACTAATCCAGCGTCAGGTAGGGGGAAACCTAGCGGTCGTTCTTGAGAAAATTATCGAAACGATCATGGACCGGACGAAAATCCAACGTCAAATTAAGACTTTGACTGCACAAGGAAGACTGTCAGGAATCGTTATTGGACTCTTACCAATTATTCTCGCATTTGTTCTATATTTAATTGAACCAGACTATATTGGAACTTTATTCACTGATACTCTTGGATTAATTCTAGTAGCAGGTGCAGCAATCTCAGGAATTATTGGCTTTTTCTTAATCCGAAAATTAACAACGATTGAGGTGTAGGAGGATGATGTATTTAACCTTTTTCTTTACGATCACATTGTTCCTATACGGACTGTATACACTACGGGCGGATAAGAAAAAGCGCGTAAAAGCCAGATTGTCTTCCGTGTTCGATAAAGATACTGATCAAAAGTCAGAGCCTATTGTTGATGAGAAAAAGAGCAGATATTCGCTTAAGCCTCTCTTTCAATTTGCCTGGAAGCATCTCCGTAAGCTATTTCAAAGAAAGCGGACGAACGAAAAAGAGGAAAAGCTAGAGCTTAAGCTGCTTCAGGCAGGAAATCCGTTCGGAATGAGAACGGCCGAATTTCGGCTTGTCCAGCTCACCCTTCTCATCCTTTTTCCGCTGGCATGTGTCGGGTACGGTTATATACTAAAGATGCCAATCGGCGGAATTACCTTTTTAGTTTTAGTCGGTGTATTAATGGGGATATATTTGCCTCATTATTATATTAAACAAAAATCAAAGATACGGAATCACCTGGCTTTACGCGAGCTTCCTGATTTTTTAGATCTATTAACTGTAAGTTTGGAAGCTGGGCTAGGCTTTGATGGGGCTATCAGTAAAGTGGTAGCGAAAAAGCAAGGAGTATTGTCTAGTGAATTCCATCGGGCTCTTGAAGAAATTAGGCTCGGAAAAACAAGAAGGGAAGCACTATTAGGGGTTCGTGAACGACTGCTCGTGGATGAAATCAGAACCCTTATGAGCAGTATTATCCAAGCAGAGAAACTTGGCATTGGGATGGTACAGGTTCTTCGGGTACAATCAAATGAAGTAAGAGAACAGCGAAAACAACGGGCTGAGGAAGCGGCGATGAAGGCGCCGATTAAAATGCTATTCCCGCTTGTACTATTTATCTTTCCAAGTCTTTTTATCGTATTACTGGGTCCAGCTATCATTCAATTTGTACAAACATTTCAATAAGAGGTTATCTCAGGAGGGGGTCTTTACCTTCACTGAGGTGACCTTTTTTATATTGATAAAGTAGATTTCCCCCATTATGATGGGAATAGACTATAAGAATAGCAGAAAAGGGTGTGTTTTTGTGAGGATAAAGGTGGGCATTATTGGTTTAGGTGCTGTAGGCGAAAGACTTTTACATAAATTTTTAGAGCATTCGGAAACGGAAGTAGCTGCAATCTGTGACGCGAATAAAGAGCGTCTCCAATCCTTTCAAGAGAGGCTGCCAGACGTACAATTTTATACCGATTATGAGCCTATTTTACAGGATAAAAACATAGATCTAGTCTATGTGGCCGTTCCCCCAAAGTTTCATCATCAAATCGCTTTAGAGGTAATTAGAGCAGGGAAGCCGATTTTATGTGAAAAACCGCTGGCGAATTCCTTCCAGGAAGCAGTTGAAATGGCGCAAGCGGCTAAAAACGCTCAAGTGGTCAATGCGATTAATTTCCCAACGCCATATAGCAGTGTATATCAGATGTTAAAGGAAAAACTGGAAAGCGTCGCAATTGGTCAAATCAAGCGGGTTGAACTGCAAATGTATTTTCAGGAATGGCCACGGTTCTGGCAGCATAATCCTTGGATTGCCAAAAGAGAGCAGGGAGGATTCGTACGGGAGGTTTCGCCACACTTCCTCCAAGTGATGATCGATCTCCTTGGTCCTGTAAAACATGTGCACTCAAAGTTAAACTATCCTGAAGACCCAACTCTTTGTGAAACCGGAATAATTGCTCATGCAGAGTTTCAGGATGGTACACCGATTTTAATTAATGGGTTAAGCGGAATTGGTCAAAAAGAGCATTTAGCTTTTAAAATATATGGGGATCAGGGCGTTCTTTCTTTAGTAAACTGGAGTCAGCTAGAGGAAGAAACACTAGAAACACCGAATACCATTATTCCGACAGAAAGAAAAGATTCATTGCTCGGGTTAATTGATGAATTGGTCAAAGCGCTAAAAGGTCAGCCAGCTAAGCTCGTAACCTTTGATCGCGGCGTGGAAGTTCAATTCGTTTTAGAACAGCTTCTGGGCCATTCTGTTGAGTAAACTAAGAGGGGTCTGACGAGGAGTCAGACCCTTAATTAATGGGAGGAGAGGTATTTGACGAAAAGAACAGCATTAGTTGTAGGTGCAACCGGATTGATTGGAAAGGAATTGGTCATGCTATTGATAGAAAATCCGCAATATGAGCGGGTTGAGATCTGGGTCCGCAGGTCCAGCGGGTTCAAGCACCCAAAGCTTACAGAACGGATGATTAACTTTGATTCTTTACAAGATATCCAAATAGAAACTCCTTTTCACGACGTTTTTTGTTGCTTAGGAACAACCATTAAAAAAGCAAAAACAAAAGACCAATTCAAAAAGGTGGATTTAGAATACCCGCTTGAATTAGCCAGATTTGCAAAAAATAATCATGCAGAACACCTCCTAGTTATATCTGCCATCGGGGCAAATGCAGGTTCTTCGATATTTTATAATCACGTAAAAGGACAATTAGAGCGGGAACTTCAAGCTTTGACCTTACCGCAGTTATCCATTTTTAGACCTTCTATATTACTAGGCAAACGGGAGGAATTCCGGTTTGGAGAAAGGCTGGGAATAATGGCTGTTTCCCTCATGAGATTCCTTTTACTAGGAAAACTAAAGAGGTATCGCGGAATTAAAGCTTCCGATGTGGCAAAGGCCATGGTTATCGCATCATTAAAGCAGCCGAAGCAGCCAGTCACCATTTATGAATCAGAAGAGATCGCGAAGCTTAGTTTGGAGGCAATATGAAAGATAAATCTGCTATTTATTCATTAATTCATTATATTGGGGCGGCTTTCGAGGAAATGGATGTTTCATACTCTTTCATTGATTCTGCCGCCCTCTGGATCCAAGGTGTAAAGCTCGAGAGACCCTTTGAAGTGAAGCTCCAATTTCAATGGGATGGAATGGACACCGTTTATCAGAGATTTTTGGTACATCAGCCTTCGCCCCTTGAAAAAGACGCAATCCGAGGCAAATTTCATTTTGACTGGAACGGGATTCAGGTTACAATGGAATGCCCTTTTAATATCACAGTTCGAACCAACCCTTATCGCATCAAAGTTGTACACGAGGGGGCAGAGCTATGGTGCTTTTCGTTGTATACCTATCTTTATAGTGATATGCCTGAAGAATGTAAAAAGGCAATCCATACATATTTACTAGAAAAACAGCATTCTGTGACTTCCCAAAATGAAGAGGCTTGGAATCAAAATCAGTACAACACCCTTGTTAATCGCTATGGAGAACCAGAGGAATTAGCTGCGAAAATCAAAAAAAATCCGGATTGGCGCTTATACCCGTTTAGAAAGTATTTAGGAGATGTAAAAAAACAAAAAGTGGTGCATTTATTGGGTTCTAATGGAATTAAAGCCATTGCTTTATCTTTGTTGGGGGCAAATGTTACTGTTGTGGACTTTTCAAAAGAAAATGAACGGTATGCGATAGAACTAGCCAAGCACGCAAATGTTGCGATTGCATATGTCGTTGCAGACATTTTCGAAGCTGCAAAGAAAGATGAAATGCAGCAAGAATTTGAAGTGGTTTTAATGGAGCTGGGTGTACTTCACTATTTTTTAGATCTAAAACCTCTGTTTGACACGGTAGAACAGCTGTTGCGGCAGGGCGGGAATTTCATATTACATGAATTTCACCCGATTTCTACTAAGCTCATTACATCCAGCGGGAAGAAACACAAGGTGACCGGCAATTATTTTGATCCTGCCATTGTGGAAAATCAAGTGGCTTTTTCAAAGCATGTAGATGAAGAACAGAAACAGACACTTCCTACAGTGCTGCATCGAAAATGGACACTTGGAGAGGTCATTACATCGGCAGCACAGGCTGGCTTAACCATTGAAATTCTCGAAGAAGAGCCCAATCATAAAAGTCATGATATTGGTTTGCCCAAGACATTTACACTGGTCGCATCAAAAAAATAATGGACAGAAATCTTCTGCTCGTCAGCAGGGGATTTTTTATGCCTATCAGAACAGGTGGCTAAACCTTTCTAGTTAATTTGTTAGAATTGTACTAGAATGAGAGAAGAGTTACACGACTTCGTATTTTTTTGTAGATTACTAGAATATTTGCAGCATGTAGCCGGAGGGTCTATGAACAATCGAACATTAATGATAAATCCTTTTTTCTTTTTAATGTTTGGGTCGCTTCTGATTTTGATCCAAACGAACAGCTATCTTCTGTTAGGGGTATGGGGCAGTCTCGCCATTTTAGTATATGTAAAGCTGGGTAAGACCGGGAGATTGTTTATCGTAACCAATTTACTATTTGGAGTTGGATTTTCGCTATATTTATTTGTAATCACCCAAGGCCTTGCCGGCATAGGCTCGCCAGAATGGCATTTATTTTTAGATAGATTGTCTTTGGCGATTATGTTAATTCCATTCTTATGTATATCTGTTGCTAACAAAGTTTCATTTATTCGATTTTGGAAAGGACCCATGTGGAATGAGTTCGTTCATTTTCCCTTTATCTGGTCGGGGTTTCACAAAGTATTTTTTACCGATTGCATTAGCGATAAATATGATTATAATGATGCCTTTTATCGTAAATAAGGGATGGCTATACATTGAGGAAGTATGGGTTCTTGCTGTGATATTTGCGCTTACCAACGCAACCTTTGAAGAACTAATTTGGAGAGGGGTTCTGCTCAGTCGTTTTTCAGAACAGCTCGGAGAAAAATGGGCAGTTGTATTAACCAGTTTAGGTTTTGGTTTGCAGCACTATTCCTTAGGGTTTTCCTGGCTGGTTTGCTTAGGATTTGCGGTAGGCGGACTTTTTTATGGCGGAATTACTGTTAAGTCAGGAAGTATCTTTCCAGCGTGGATTTGGCATCTAGTTCTTAACTTTTTAATGGTGTTCAGTGGACTCATTTTATAAGAGATAAACTGGAAAAAATGAGGTGTACATACCTATTCCTAAAAAGGATAACGTAAGATAGAAAAGGCATAACAATATAGGGGGTGAATTTGATGGGGTTTTTAGATGGGCTGATGGGCAATGCTTCAGAGATGAAGCTAGAGGAAGTTCAAAAGGATTATGCAAATCTGCTTTCCAGTACGGAAAGAATTGAAAAGGCATATAAACTGATTCGGGATCTTTTCATTTTTACAAATAAACGCTTAATCCTGATTGATAAACAAGGAGTTACAGGGAAAAAAGTAGATTATCATTCGATTCCATACAAAAGCATTTCCCATTTTAGCATAGAAACAGCCGGGAATTTCGATCTCGATGCCGAATTAAAAATTTGGATCTCGAGTAATGAGACGCCAATCGTGAAACAATTTAATAAATCATTAAACATCTATGATGTGCAAAAGGTATTAGCTGAGTATGTGCTGGGTTAGAAGCAGGCGATTCATTTAACTTGAGAAAAGGCAAGATAACCGAACTCGGAGCCGGATAACCAAACTCAGAGTTCGGTTAACTGAACTTAGGATCTGATAACCGGACTCAGAGATCAGATAACGGAACTTAGATAAACCATCAAATTACTTTAGTGCTTTCGCCGCTAATCCAAGGATAAATACAAAAATTATCGCTCCTATCAGTGCAGGGAAAACGGCGATTCCGCCAATGATTGGACCAAACGCTCCAAAAAGCTGTGCGCCAATCCAAGCTCCGCCAATTCCAGCGACAAGATGGCCAATGAATCCTCCGGGTACACTTTTTCCGATGACTTCGCTGGACATCCATCCAATAATACCGCCAACCAGCAGGTAAAAGAGAAGCTCCACCTCTTGTTACCCTCCTCTATTGAGAGATTCCTTGTACTAATAGGATATGAACAGCGGACAACCTTTGTTTGGACGCATAGATTAGTTGGAAGGATAACGGTCATTTTAGATACAATAAGCCATGTTTTACAAAAATTGTGTTTACATTCCAATCGGATTTGCATATAATACAATCAACTATATGAGTGGAAAGGGTGATGTGCTATGACTAAGAAAAATATAATGACGCCAATTGTAATAAATTTCATAGTGCAGCCCGTTAAGAAAGAATCGGCAAAGTAATTACGTATGTCTTCTATTTGAAAATGGAATTTTCCACGGGCTGCAATCTATGCTCGTGGTTTTTTAATGGACCGTGAGAACGGTCTTTTTTCATTTTAAAAATGATTTTCAAATGGAGGAAATAACGTTGAAACTAGATCAATTAGGATGGGATTCTCAATTAGAAGAAGCTTTTTTACCATATAAAGAAACAGGCTTTACGGCCGGGAGAGTTGGACTTGAGCATAAGGGGAGTTATCGGATTTTTACAGAAACAGGCGTACTGTTAGGTGAAATCTCGGGAAAAATGAGATTTGAGTCTGCAAAACGTGAGGACTTCCCTGCCGTTGGTGATTGGGTTGTAATTCAAGCTAGAACAGACGAAAAACGTGCAACGATTCATGCTATTTTACCAAGGAAAAGCAAGTTTTCCCGTAAGGCAGCGGGGCTTACAACAGAAGAACAGATTATTGCAGCAAATGTCGACACTTTGTTCATCGTAACAGCCCTTAACCATGACTTTAACCCGCGCAGGGTCGAACGGTTTATGATTATGGCGTGGGAAAGCGGGGCGAACCCGGTGATTGTGCTAAGTAAAGCAGACCTTTGTGAAAATCCTGAAGAAAAGGTCCTTGAAATGGAATCAGTTGCTTTGGGTGTTCCGATTATTGTTATAAGTGTCAAAGAAAACATCGGCTTAGATGAAATAGCGGATTCTATCAAGCCTGGTCAAACGGTGGCCCTGCTTGGCTCATCCGGTGTAGGAAAATCGACGCTAATTAATACGTTGGCAGGAGAAGAGATCCAAAAGGTACAGGATATCCGTGAAGGTGATGATAAAGGAAGGCATACCACCACCCATCGGGAAATGGTATTGCTCCCGAGTGGAGGCGTCTTGATTGATACCCCTGGAATGAGAGAATTCCAATTATGGGAAGCAGGGGAAGGCTTAGAAAACAGCTTCCAGGATATTGAATCGCTGGCTGAGCAATGTCTTTTCCGGGATTGCCGGCACCAGTCTGAACCACAGTGTGCGGTTCAGGCGGCGATTCTCTCAGGTGAATTAGATCAGAAAAGATATGATAGCTACCTTAAATTACAGAAGGAATTAGCGTATATAGAAAGAAAGACGAATCAAAAGGTCCGGCTTGATGATAAGAAAAAGTGGAAAAATATATCGAAGTTCCAGAAGAATTTTTATAAGGGCAAGTAAGAAAGCCTTATTGGGGATTTCCGTTTCTCCAATAAGGCTTCTTTTTCGCAAAAATTCAGGACATAACAAGAAGTGACAGGCAGTCTCAGTGCCCGAAAATAGGTAACCCCGGAAAAAACGGTCATTGACAGGCAGTTTCAGTGCCCGAAAATAGGTAACCCCGGAAAAAACCGTCACTGACAGGCAGTCTCAGTGCCCGAAAATAGGTAACCCCGGAAAAAACGGTCATTGACAGGCAGTTTCAGTGCCCGAAAATAGGTAACCCCGGAAAAAACCGTCACTGACAGACAGTCTCAGTGCCCGAAAGTGGGTAACCCTGGAAAAAACGGTCACTGACAGACAGTTTCAGTGCCCAAAATGGGTAGTCCCGGAAAAAAGGTCACTGACAGACAGTCTCAGTGCCCGAAAATGGGTAGTCCCGGAAAAAAAGGTCACTGACAGACAGCCTCAGTGCCCGAAAATAGGTAGTCCCGGAAAAAAAGGTCACTGACAGACAGTCTCAGTGCCCGAAAATGGGTAGTCCCGGAAAAAAGGTCACTGACAGATAGACTCAAAGCCCGAATGTGGGTTGAAAGCGATCCGATGAATGATTTGCCTTCAGTTAAACCACCATATTATTAATGTCCATGGCCAGGCGTCGTGCCGTCAGGAGGCATGCTGAATTGCAGGTGTTCTTCATGCGTAACAAAGTAATGATGGATATCGTAATGTGGGATTTCAAAGCCTGGGTGTCCATTTGGCACTAACTCAATATCTGTGTGAACAATTGGCGGAGAAGGAACTCCTTTCATACCAGGTATATCAACGATAGTCTCTCCATTTACAAAAAACTCCTTTGAAATCATCTGCTCAATGAAAATAAGCTTTCCATCCTCTACCCCAAAGATGGGTCCAGTAGGCAAATCAGCTGGATTCGCCCAGTGCTGTCCCATCCCCGGTACGCCAGGTGCATACACATCATTTCCTTCCAGACCAATGGTGCCGTCAGGCAGATCGAGAACATAACAAACCCATGGCTCTACGGTTTGATCCCAATCTACATTTTCAGCCCCGGTTGCTTTTGCGATTGCGCGAACATGAACAGCAGGTCTGTTTTTATATATCTTCGCGTCTAATGCAGCTCCGTTAATCGTAAATGTCATTTTGGTTTTATCAAAAGAGTATTCTTTTCCCAATAATTCGGCGTAGGCTATCGCATCGACAAATAACATATTAGGGGTCAGATGATTTCCCTCGCCTTTAACATCTACCCCATTAATTTGTACAACAAATTCCTCATCAATAATTCTGTTTGAAAAACTGGCTCCAAGTGCTGGTGTCACAACTGCTAAGGCTAAAATAACAAAAGCAAGTAAAACAATAATCCGATTTTTCCGCATCTTTGCTCCTCCCTATGATCTAAAATATACCCCTTCTGATATTACGTCCGGATTAAGACTTTAGAACTATAGGAGAATAATTTTTCATAAATCGGTTTATTGGGGTTAAATGGAATATCGGCTGGGCATTCACCTATACAGGAATAGCTGCATACAGTAGAACTGTACGATGGATGAAAATGATCCATAAAGGAGTGCGTAAGTATGGAGGGAAAGGTTTTAAATTACTATGCAGGCGGTAACACAGCAAGAGGCTTTTATAGTTTGTATGATTCAAACTTCCAGGCGTTAGATCGGCTTTTTATTTTAAAAGGCGGACCAGGAACAGGGAAATCGACCTTAATGAAGAAAATTGGACAGATATGGAACCTTAGAGGGTTTGATACGGAGCTGCTTCATTGTTCCTCTGACAATGATTCTATTGATGGAGTCATCATTCCAAAGCTTAAGGTAGGAGTAGTGGATGGCACAGCTCCACATGTCATTGAGCCGAAAGCACCAGGAGCAATAGAAGATTATGTGAACCTAGGAGAAGCATGGGATTCAGGCTTGTTAGCACAGGAAAAAGATGCGATTCTTTCATTAAATGGAAAAATTAAAGAAGCCTTTGATTCGGCCTATAGAAGCTTTGGGGAAGCCTTAAAAATTCATGAGACTTTAGAAAAAATCTACATTGAAAATATGGATTTTGAAAAAGCGGATGAATTAGCCGAGAATTTAATCGAACAATTTTTTGGATCGCTTTCTTTAAATAAAAAATCAGCCATTGTTCACCGCTATCTAGGAGCTGCCACCCCAAAGGGAGCCATCGATTTTGTCCCTAATTTAACGGAAGAACTCTCAAAAAGATATTTTATCAAAGGAAGAGCGGGAACAGGGAAATCAACGCTATTAAAAAAACTAGCTCAAAGTGCAGAAGCAAAAGGATTAGATGTAGAAGTCTATCATTGCGGGTTTGATCCTCATAGCTTAGATATGCTCATCTTTCGGGAATTGGGAATTGCAATCTTTGACAGTACGGCTCCTCATGAATACTTCCCTGAGAGAACGGGAGATGAGATCATTGATATGTATGACCTCCTCGTGACTCCGGGAACAGATGAAAAATATGCAGACGAAATCGAAGATCTATCAACGCAATATAAGAATAAGATGGCAGAAGGAATTTCTTCTCTCGCTCAGGCAAAAACCATACACGATGATTTAGAAGAAATCTATGTAAATGCAATGGATTTCTCTGTCGTTGATAGAATCAATGGAAAGATCATTGATGAAATCGACGAAATGGAGGGTAAATTCCTATAGATATTCATTAAAAAACCACCATTTATGGTGGTTTTTTGCAGATAAGGAGGAATCGGGCTCCCCAGCCATGAATAAATATTTATCTAAACTGAAAAGGAGTGCTAGATCGTGAAAGAATTAATTGGCCCATGTACAGTTTGCGGAAAAGATATTTACTGCCTTGACGGATTTTTAAATGGAGTCATACAGGATGATGGAACGGTTATTTGCTTTGATTGTGAAGGCGAAGAAATCTAAGGAAATAATCTCCCCAAACTCTGTTATTATGCAATTATGCGTTTCGCTTATTGATATATAATTTTTTCGTTTTGTCACTGGCAAACCCATAAATAACATCTTTTGGATCAAGATTTTTTTTCGCCAGTTCTTCCATCAGCCATTCTTTATTTAATCCCAGCAGCTTTAAGTTTCGATATTGAATGCGCCCATCTACAATAACCGCAATCGGCAAGCCTTCATCTTCGATCTGGATATTCATATGCCCCACTGTTACAGGAGTATTCTCTGCCTTCGGAATTACACTTACTTCGCCAATAGGTTCGAGCAAAGCATATTCTACATCGGAAACCTTAGGATACCCTTTGCTGCGGAGGATGGCTAGCACTTGGGAAATCGAGAGATGCGATTTTTCAAGATTGTCTTCTAAAATAACCCCATTTTTAATAATGAGGGTCGGTTCCCCTAAAAAGAAGCGATTGCCAATCTGGTTTAAGGTGAGCATGGAAAAAACAATATGAAAAACAACGATAATGCCTAAGGCTAATAAAGTAGGCCAGAATTCTGTACTAATCAGCGGTTCAGAAGCAATCGTTCCAATAATGATGATGGCCACCAGATCATATGGTGTCATTTGCACAATCGATGATTTCCCCATGAGCCGCATCACTGCTATCGTAACTAGATAGAGAATAAAAACTTTGAAAAGTAAGAACAAATCAATTCACCGTTCCTCATCGAAAAAGTCCTAAGAGCCATTTGTAGTATGTGTAAAACAAGGAAAAATATAGATTTTGTAAGTAAAAAAGCCCGCCATCATGACGGACTCTCTATACGGAGGGGATGATTGAAATGAGAGTGAATAAAGGATTCCCATAATCTGATAGCGTATTTAATAAAGGGGAGAAAGACTTTTAGAAAAGAGGCACAGATATTTTGGAAGCATCGAATGAAATGACCATCCTGCCAATTGAAGAATATCAAAGATCGATTTTGGAAAATTTAATGCAGTTCTACTTCTACGATTTTTCGGAGTTTAATGGTGCAGACGTTACAGAAACGGGACTTTATGGTGAGTATCCGTACATAGATTATTATTGGATTGAGAAGAACCGTTTTCCCTTTTTTATTTATGCTAAGGGAAAGCTGGCTGGTTTTGCATTAGTCAGCCGGATAAATCAGGGCGATCAAAGCTATTATTCTATGTCAGAGTTTTTCATATTAAGGAAGTTTAGAAGGAATGGGCTTGGCGGAAAAGCGGCTAATAAAATTTTTGAACAGTTTAAAGGGGATTGGAAAGTTACACAAATCTTAACAAACCATCCGGCTCAAAAATTCTGGCGAAGAGTGATTCATGAATTTACCAATGGAAAATATAGTGAAATGGTCAATGAAAAGACCGTCATACAACTATTTAAGAGTCGATAATGAAGAGAGGGATAGGCATGGAAATACGGAAGGTGAAACGGGAAGAATTTGATCAATGCTTAAGAATTTCGGAGTACGCTTTTCAATATACTCTGCCTGAGAATGAACGAGAAACTAGAATGAGAGACATGGAAATGTATGAGATTTGGGGGGAGTTTGAAAACAGCTCTTTAATTTCAAAGGTAAATGTTATTCCGTTTCAAACGAACATAGCTAACAAAATGTTTTCGATGGGCGGGATAGCTGGTGTAGCAACCTACCCTGAGAAAAGAAGAAACGGGAGTGTAACCCGTCTTTTATTGGCCGCGTTAAAAGAAATGAGGCAATCCGGACAAATAATCAGCTTTTTACACCCCTTTAACATTGGCTTCTATCGGAAATTTGGTTGGGAAAATGCGTCCGAATTTAAAATGATTACTTTAGAGAAGCACGATCTCAAGCCAATCTATGACTTACATCCGAATCAAGGCAGGATGGTACGTTTCAATAGGAAAGAGAGCATTCCTTATCTTCGAGAAGTATATGATCAGATAAAAATACGGTACAATGGATTGCTTGAAAGAACGGATGAATGGTGGGAAAAGAGAGTTCATCCTCAAGCGCTATATACTGCTGTCTACTTTAACCAGGATAATCAGGCGTACGGCTATGTATTATATTCAATCAAAGAGAGCGAATGCCAGATTAAAGAGTTCATGTTTATAAATGAAGAGGCAAGAACTAAGCTTTGGAACTTCGTCTGTCAGCATGATTCGATGGTGAAAAAGGTGCAAATCTGGACATTTTTGGACGACCCAATCGATGTGTTTCTGCCGGTCGCAAAAACGGCGGAAGTTAAACCATATGGAATGGTGCGGATTGTGGATGTCCATGAATTTTTAAAGTCCTATCCATTTCAAGGTCAGCTGGAAGGTTTGACCTTACTAGTTGATGACCCATTCTGTGAATGGAATACAGGAGCGTATACATTTACGAAAGACTCGGTTACATATAGACCATTGGACTCTGTACAGATCCAGCAGGAAAAAGGGGTATGGCTGGAAATCGGAACATTAAGTGCTGTAATGGTAAATTACCGTACCCCGACCTTTTTCCGCCGCCATGGGAAAATTAAAGGAAGCCTGGAAGAGACCAAGAGGCTGGAAGCTGCTTTGCCTGAAAATCCAGCAGCAGTGATTGATTTCTTTTAAAATGGAGGAAAGAATGAGTGATATTATACTTGGCACATAAAGAAGGTCAGGATAACACTGGAATAGTCAAAATTTCACTTTCGGGGGATGGGATGAAGCGATGAAAATGAAGTGGTTCAGGGTCTGTGAAATTTTACTCGGCATTATATTTTTAGGAGCGGGAATCAATGGATACCTGGTTTTATTCGGCTTTGAGCCAGTCATGCCAACTAGTCCCCAGGCAATGGAATTCTTGGGGACAGGGTACCTGCTATCCCTTGAAAAAACCACAGAAATCATCTGTGGATTACTGTTGCTCATTCGTCGTTTCATTCCTCTCACTTTATTAGTGTTAGGTGGTCTTATCGTGAATATCTTGGCATTTCATATTTTTGTTGACCATACCCTGCTTCCATTGGCAATCCTGCTGGTTTTATTAGAGATCTTGCTGTTGTGGGGTTATCGAAATAACTTTAAAACTTTATTTCAGTCGAAAAATGATCTTTCTCTATAGAAGCAGCAACAAAAGGGATCTCAACGCTATTGGATTTTTATGCCGTTTTACCCCTTTAGTTACAATAGCCGAATGCGTTTTTGTTTTTATCAAAACAGACAACTTTCCCGTTTAGCCGATTGTCTTTGTATAGATGGCCTCATTTATATGAGTCATCCGAAACTTTTTTGGGGTGAGGCCATTCATTTTTTTAAATAGGGCGGTGTAATAGCTCTGGTTACAGAAGCGAAACAAATGGGCAATTTCAGAAATACTCATCCGGGAATGGAGGAGAAAATATTTGGATTCCTCAATTCTCTTTTGGTTCATATATTCCGATAATGGGGTTCCGACTTCTTCCTTAAATTTGCTTGATAAATAATTAGGTGAAACATAGACATGGCGTGCAATTTGGTCTAGGGATAAATCTTGGAGAATATGATGATGAATGTACGTAATCACTTGATTGACCAAGGAACTGTAGGAATTCTGCTTCTCCTCGACTAAGGTTTTTACAAATGAATAAAGCATATCGTATTCTAAACTCTTTAGTTTTTCCGGATTTGTCATTCGTTCAATTTCGCGAATGTACACGTCACTTAAGTTAAAGGCTACCTCTGGATGAATTCCTCCATTAATAATGGCTCTCGTAAAAAGAGTACAGGTACAGATAAGAGAATTCTTTAAAGACCTGAGCTCATGATCCGCTAGCTTTGCTCTTTCCAATTGATTAATTTGCTCAAGAACATGCTTAGCCTCTTCATAGTTTCCTTGCTGGACGGCAGAAAGCAGCTGCTGTTCTAAATTATAAGAAGGGTGAACGTAAAAATTTTGCTGGTTCTCAAGGCGTTCCTGAAAGAATTTTTTTATCACCGTTTCATGAATTTGAAAAATCGATGTAGTCATATAGACCTCCAACATCATAAGATTTTACTATTTATCCTAAAATTTTAATATAATTGTAATGAAAGCGCTTTTAAAATTCAAGATAGTAAAGCAGAAGCGCCCGATCAGCGACGTATGGACTTTACTTTCGCCGCAGGAAGATAAAGGAAACACGACGACCGTAGGGAGTCGATGTTGACTTATCGACCGGAGGTGAGGGAAGTCCAATAGGCGCTGGGCGCTGGAGCTAGACAGTCATCAAAGTACAGAGTTTATACATTTTATTTGTAAAAAAGGGGGAAAAAACGTGAAGAAGAACTGGCTAATCAAAGGGTTTGCACTACTTTTAATTATGATGTTACTAGTTGCCGGCTGCAGTCAAGATGCAGATGAAGGCCAAGGAAATACCAATGAACCGGACAGTGGAGAAACAACAGATGATCAAGATAATGGAACAACAGAGGAACCAGCAGAACCATTAACCGTTAAATTTGCTGCCCAAAATGATAATACACCTGCGACACAAGCAGCGATTGATGCTTTTAATGCAAGTCAGGATCAATATGTGGTTGAGTGGGTAGAAATGACAAATGATTCCGGGCAAATGCATGATCAGCTATTAAACTCTTTATCTAGCGGATCTAGTGAATATGATGTTTTGAGCTTAGACGTTGTGTGGGCAGGAGAGTTTGCAGGGGCAGGCTATCTTGAACCAATTGATGTCAAGATGGATGAGGCAGGCTATAGCATCGATGATTTTAACGCAGGTTCGATGACATCTGGTAATTATAAAGGAATTCAATATACGCTTCCATTCTTTCCAGACTTAGGATTACTTTACTATCGCTCTGATATTGTCAGCGAAGAGGATGCTGCTAAACTTGAAAGCGGAGAGTATACGTATGAAGAGCTCGGACAAATGGCTGAAAAATATATGAATGAAAGCGGAACTTCTTATGGTTTTGTGTTCCAGTCAGCTCAATATGAAGGACTTACTGTAAATGCTACTGAGTTTACTAGTGAATATAAGGACTTAAGCGCAGGCTTAGAAACGATGTATTCTTTTGTAACTTCTTCTTTTGTACCAACTGATATCCTCAATTTCCAAGAGGGTGAAACACACACTAATTTTGAACAGGGCAATGCTGTTTTTGCACGGAACTGGCCATATCAATATGGAAGAATTAAAGGGCAAGAGGATGGGGTAACAGTTACTCCTGAACAAGTAGGAATTGCTCCGCTTCCAAATGGCGGATCTGTCGGCGGATGGTTATTATCGATAAATAAAAGCTCTGAAAATAAAGACGGTGCATGGGAATTTATTAAATTCCTTGCGGGTCCAGAGGGACAAAAAATTATGTCAACTGGGGGCGGCTATTTGCCTGGATATAATGCTCTCTTAGAGGACGAAGAAGTAGTAGCTTCCAATGAGCTGTTAAGCAATCCAGGCTTCCAGAATGCACTCGCTACTACAATAGCAAGACCGGTTTCTCCAGATTATGCGAAAGTTTCAGATACGATTCAAGTAAATGTTCACAAATATTTAAGCTCTGGCGAAGGACTTGAAGAAGCCGTTCAAGCGATCGAGGCTGCTTTAGCAGCAGAATAAAATCTTATAATCTAGAAAGATAGTTATTCAGGGGCTCATTGATCGGGCCCCTTTTTTACAGAAAGAAGGAGAAGAGGTGAGAACAATTGAGAAAGCTTGGTTTCAAGGAATTCCTCTTTCTATTGCCTGCATTCCTCTTAATTGGTGTATTTTCATTGTGGCCAGTCGTCCAATCGTTGACCTACACTTTTTTTGATTATCAGCTCAATGATCAGCAAAAAGCCGGTCTTTATACAAATGAAAGATTTAATGTGGACTTGTTTCAAACCTCTCAATTCTACATTGGCAGATTTCTCGAGCAGGATCAGGAGAACATAACCAATCCGGAAGATTGGAAAAAGGTTGAGGGAGTCCTGGAAAGGCTGCGAAGTACGGGGGCAGAGTTTGAAGGAAGCAGCGGTGTAATCGAGCTATCCGGTTCAGTCGGCGACCAGGTATTGAATTTGTACGAAGATACGAATCAGTTAGTGACAGAACTGAATCAAACCTACACCTTAACCAATGCTGAGAATCTTCAACTACAGGTTGAGGAGCTGAAAAATAGTATCGTATCTTCTAACTTCATCGGGTTGGATGGCTATAAACAGGCTTTACAGGACGAACGGGTAGGAATTGCTCTAAAAAACACGTTTCTGTTTACCGTGGTTTCAGTATTTTTTGAGTTTATCTTTGGCTTGATTCTTGCACTCATTTTAAATAAAGCCATCAAAGGCAGAGGACTGATTCGGACATCCTCTCTTATTCCGTGGGCCATTCCGACTGCAGTTGCAGCATTAATGTGGAGTTATCTATATGATGGGGGAAGCGGCATTGTCGCTCACATTTTTGCAGCCCTTCATTTAATTGAATCACCTCGTGATCTTTTATTAACAGGTACAGGGGCCATGATCTCAACGATCGTCGCGGATGTTTGGAAAACGACTCCGTATATGGCTCTCTTGTTATTAGCGGGACTTCAGACGATTCCGCATTCCCTTTATGAAGCGGCTTCAATCGATGGAGCGGGGAAAATCCAAACCTTTTTCAGGATTACACTGCCACTCTTGAAGCCGGCAATCCTTGTCGCCCTGTTATTCCGTACCCTCGATGCCTTCCGTGTATTTGACCTTATTTACGTTTTAACAGGTGGAGGTCCTGGCGGATCAACAGAAACGTTATCGATCTATGGCTACAAGCTGATGTTCAGTCAAACGAACTTTGGCTATGGATCAGTTATTATTATGCTTATGTTCGTCTGTGTTGCCATACTAGCGATTATATTTGTCCGCTTCCTTGGCACAAATCTTATGGAGAAACAGTAAGGAGGGTTCATCATGGTTACGTCAAACCGTAAATTAAAATGGGCAGGAATCCTGGTTATCATTGTTTATCTTTTTGGGATGATGTTTCCGTTCCTTTGGATATTTCTAACCTCCTTTAAAACCTCTGGAGAAATTTTTGGCGATGGCGCGTTTCGGATCATCGCGGAAAATCCGACCTTAGGAAACTTTTCAACGATTCTATTTGAAAAAGGTATATTAAATGCGATCAAAAATAGTTTTATAGTTGCAACAACAACGACGATTTACATCGTATTAGTGGCTTCATTCACAGCCTATGTGATATCTCGTTTTGAATTTCGCGGAAAAAATGTGTTAATGGGTCTTATTTTAGCCGTGTCCATGTTTCCGCAAATGATTGTAACGGGCCCTGTTTACAACATGTTTTACGACCTTGAGCTGTTAAACAGCTTCTGGATTATTTTGCCTTATTCCACAATTACGTTGCCGGTGGCGGTTTGGATTTTAGTGACGCATTTTAACCAAATTCCGCTTTCCCTGGAGGAATCAGCGAAAATGGATGGGGCTTCATCCTTGCAAACATTGTTTAAGATTGTGTTTCCATTAGCAGCTCCAGGTGTTTTTACAACAGCGATCATTACCTTCATCGCAGCCTGGAATGAGTTTTTATTAACGATTACTTTAAATGCAGAATCTGAGTATCACACGGTTCCTGTAGCGATCTCCTTTTTGCGGACTCAATTTGAGATTCTTTGGGGTGAGGTAGCAGCAGCCACAACGATTGTGACGATCCCTACATTAATCATTGTCCTCTTCTTCCAAAAACAAATCGTATCAGGACTGACAACTGGTGGGGTAAAAGAATAAAGAGCAGGAGTGTCGTACATGACGTGGACTTATAAAACAGGTGAATTTCATCCTGAATCTCTTCTTCTGCAAGAAAGCCTATTTGCCCTGGCTAACGGCTATATAGGAGTTAGAGGCAACTTAGAAGAAGGCTTAGCGGGTGGGGAGCTTTCGATTCGCGGAAGCTATATCAATGCTTTTTATGATGAAACACAAATACATTATGGTGAAAAACTGTTTGCTTTCCCAGAAACACAAGAAAAGCTAGTCAATATTATCGATACCCAGACAATTGAACTTTTTTTCGGTGTTGAAGAGGAGCGGTTTTCTTTATTTGCTGGAGAAGTCATGCATTTTGAAAGAAAGCTTTATTTGGATAAAGGCTTTTCGGAACGAATTGTACACTGGCGCTCGCCGCTGGGTAAAGAAGTAGTGATTTCCTTTAAACGGCTTGTTTCAATAGCGTATCGGGAACTCTTTGTCCAGCAAATAACGATTAAGGGCATCAATTTTGATGGTCCTGTAAAAATCGTATCCCTACTAAATGGGGATGTAGCCAATTATACAAACGCAAACGATCCTAGAGTCGCCTCAGGTCACGCCAAGCTGTTAAAAGTAATAGATGTAAAGACGAAGAAGGAATTACAAACAATATTGTGCGAGACCTCAGCTTCTAAGCTGCAAGTGGCTTGTAACACAAGAAACTGGATTTCGAAACACGCAACAGTACTAACAAAGGTCCATCAAGACAAAACGGTAGCCACTTATGAAACAGATCTAGATCAACCAGTTGTGTTTGAAAAACAAAGTGTCTATACCGACACAAGAAGGCATGGTATTGATTTAGCTGAAAAGGGCGAGAAGCTCCTTCAGGATGTCTGCTCAATTCGATTCGAAGCAATAGCAGAAAAGCAAGAAGCGATTCTTCAATCGTTTTGGAAGGTTTCTGATATTGAAATTGAAGGGGATCATCGTCTTCAAGAAGGGATCCGCTTCAATATGTTTCATCTCTTTCAATCGGCCGGGAGAGACGACTTTTCCAATATTGCCGCTAAAGGACTTTCTGGAGAAGGATATGAAGGCCACTATTTTTGGGACACAGAAATTTACATGCTCCCGTTTTTCACTTTAACTGAACCATCTTTAGCGAAATCATTATTGCGCTATCGTTATTCAATTTTAGAAGGGGCGAGAGAACGTGCAAAGGAAATGGGGCATCAAAAAGGAGCCCTTTTCCCTTGGAGAACCATTGCGGGAAGAGAATGTTCCGGTTACTTTCCGGCGGGTACGGCCCAATACCATATTTCAGCAGATGTCGCCTACAGTTATATTCAATACTATTTAGCAACAAAGGATTCTGGGATTTGGAGTGAGTTTGGGGCAGAGGTGCTGTTTGAAACCGCCCGTTTATGGATTGAAGTTGGACATTTCGCCGATGGAACATTCCGGATTGACGCGGTAACAGGACCAGATGAATATACATGTATTGTGAATAACAATTACTATACCAATGTGTTGGCTAAATATAATCTGCAATGGGCGGCGAAGGTGTATCAGCTTTTAAAAGATACCGATCCGGTTGCCTTTGATGAAATCAAACAGAAGATTCAATTCGAGGAAGCCGAAGCAGATGACTGGATGTGGGCAGCTCAACATATGTATCTGCCGTATGATCCAGAGCGGAAAATTAATCCTCAAGATGACTCGTTTCTGCAAAAAGCCGTTTGGAATTTAGCCGACACGCCTAAGGAACATTATCCATTGCTGCTTCACTATCATCCTTTAACCTTATATCGCTATCAGGTGTGTAAACAGGCAGACACGGTTCTTGCGCACTTCTTATTAGAGGATGAGCAAGACCTGGAAACGATGCAAGCGTCCTATGAGTACTATGAGAAAGTAACTACACATGACTCGTCGTTATCGAGCTGCATCTTTAGCATAATGGCCGTAAAATTAGGAAACATGGAAAAAGCCTACAATTACTTTATGGAAACCGCTCGGCTAGATTTAGATAATACGCATGGCAATACAAAAGACGGCCTCCACATGGCCAATATGGGCGGTACTTGGATGGCGATTGTATATGGATTTGGCGGATTAAGAATCAAAGAAAATGGGATATCTTTAACGCCAAGATTGCCAAAGCAATGGACAGGCTACAAGTTTCGCTTCCGGACAGAAGGAACCACTTTGGAAGTGAAAGTAGAACAATCAGGTGTATCGATTAAAAAACTCACGGGTAAAGGTCTGTCGATTAAAGTATATGGAGAAGACTATTACATCTCTAATCCGATCTTTGTCGGTTTGCAATAAAATCATGGAAAAAACTGCTGGCAGGGGTGATACTTAGCTAGCAGTTTTTTCAATTTTTTGGCAAATAAGTGGGTGTTTACGGTTTTTGGCTGTTTTTTGTGTGAATGCTATGCTAATATCCGAACTCAGAAGCGGATAACCGAACTAAAGCGGCGGATTACCGGACTCAAGGGGTCAATAACCGAACTCACAAGGAAGATAACCGAACTCAGGGGCAGATATCGGAACTCAGAGGGAAGATAACCGGACTCATTTCAATATAACAGAACTCAGAAGTTACATAACCGAACTCAGAGTGGGATAACCGAACTCAGAGAACAGATAACGTAAGTCAATGGTACGATTACCCTGTTCATGCCCCCAGCCCCTGCCAATTGCTAAAATTTTCTGCGAAAAGAAAGGGTTTCCGGCATTTTTGTCGAAACATACAACCAACAGTGTACGAAAAAAGGGGTGTAACACCGTGCTTAGGAGTTTGAATCAGTTTATCCAAGAATATGAAAGAGCGACCAATACCCATGATTTTAATCAAGTCCGCCCTCTGATTAAATGGGACGCCGTTTATTTCTTTTCAGACGGAGCGTTTCGCGGGATTGAAGAAATAGAAGCCGTTTTTAATAGAAATTGGAATACGATTCAAGATGAAACGTATCGAATTACGGATGTAGAATGGCTGAGTTACTCTGATACAATGGCTACTTGCATCTATCATTATTATTGGCGCGGGTTCTTTAAAGGAGAAGTAAGAGAAGGGCGCGGAAGAGGAACCAATATCATGGTTAAGGAAGATGGAAAATGGAAAATGATCCACGAACACTTAAGCCCGTTGCCAAAATAATAAAAGCATTGGTTCTAGGTAACCAATGCTATTTTTTTCGTTATTTTTTACTCTCGATTATGGATTTAATCACTGACCATGACAGCTCACGGGTATCGGCAAGAACCAGGTCGGCTCCGGCTTCTTTCAGAATCGATTCTTCACCAATCCCAATCGCTAGCATTCCAGCACTTTTTACTGCCAGAACTCCAGAAACGGCATCCTCAATCCCGATGCAATGACTAGGAGGAACACCTAGCAGCTGCGCCCCCTTCACATATATATCAGGAGCAGGTTTGCCATTCTCCACCTCAATCGGGTCGACAATGTAATCAAAATACGAAGCGATTTCTAATTTCTCCAGCACAAACGGGGCATTTTTAGAAGCAGAAGCTAACCCGATGGGTACTCCCCTTTTCTTTAAGTCTATTAAAAATGCCTTGATCCCCGGTAACAAGTCTTCAGCTGTTAGTTCCTCTAATAACTGGCGGTAATCCGCATTTTTTTGGGCAGCCATTTGTTCTTTTTCTTCTTTTGAAAAAGCATTCCTTTGACTGCCAAGAAGAGCTTCAAGGGAGTCCATCCTGCTTAATCCCTTTAGTCCTTCATTAACAGCTTTATTAAAAGGAATGTGTAAAGAATCAGCAAGTTTTTTCCACGCTCTATAGTGAAGTTCAGCCGTATCTGTGATCACTCCATCTAAATCAATCAAAATCCCCAAATCTTTAGCCAATATCCATCATCCCTCTAAATGTCGTTATCTCTACAAATTTAATCATACCTTTAAATCTGATAGAAACAAACGCCATTTTCTTAAACGGGCTATCCTTTGAAAAAATTCCTAACGCATTCCTCTTATTTTCGTTCCAGGCGGACATTGGTTCCGCTAAATCCTTAAAAACCCCTATTATATTGAAACGATTGGACATACGATCCGTTATTTTACAAAAATCAGCAAGAAACGGCTATCATTTGCGAAAATAAAGGAACCAGTGTCCTGTAATTTTGGAAATCAGCCTTTTTTTACGAATAACGCAACTGATGTCCGTAAAGAACACTTGGTGAGCCCCAGGCATCCCCACTTTCAATATCATGTTTACGCTTATTATTTATAGAAAGACTTTTCTTCAAAAAAGGAATAATAACGCTCAATCTCGAACTATCTATAAAAAGAAAGGGGTTGAAAGCATGAAATTATTAGTCATTGGAGGGACCCGGTTTTTAGGGAGATGGGTCGTTGAAGAAGCACTAGCAAGGGGCTGGGAGGTTACCCTCTTTAATCGGGGAAATCATGCGGAAGTTTTTCCGAATGTCCGCACCATTATTGGAGACCGGGAAGAAGATTTAATCAAATTAGAAGTTGAAAACTGGGATGCGGTTATAGATACATGTGGATTTCATCCTTACACTGTCAGAAAGTCCGTCAAGGCTCTTAAAGCAAATACATCCTTCTATGCGTTTGTATCAACGATTTCTGTTTATGCTAAGTTTCCTTATGAAGATGATATTAAAGAGGAGGATGAGTTCTTATCTCTTTCAGAGGAAGAGCTTGTCCCATTAAATCTTAATAACCAAAATGTTGGCGAATACTATGGCCATCTAAAATATTTATGTGAGCTGGAAGTTCTGAGAGAAATTCCAGATAAAAGCCTGATAGTGAGACCCGGACTTATTGTCGGACCCTATGACCAAACCGACCGCTTTACATATTGGGCGACCCGATTGCAGGAAGAGAGAGAAATATTAGCACCTGGAAGAAAAAATAAAAAAATTCAATTTATTGATGTTCGTGATTTGGCTGCATGGATTGTAAAAATGACAGAAGGCCGGATTACTGGTATATATAATGCAACCGGGCCAAAGGATTTATATACGATGGAGGACCTGATTAGGGATGGAAAAGAAATCTTTCAAAATAAGGCAGAGACAACATGGGTAAGTGAATCCTTTTTACTAAAAGAAAATGTACAGCCGTGGATTGAACTTCCATTGTGGATTCCTGAAACGAATTCAAATGAGCCAGAAAAAAAGAAGGAACAGGATAATGGAGTTAACATAGATCGTGCGCTAAACCATGGATTATCCTTCCGAGATCCAAAGGAAACATTAAAGGATACCTATGAATGGGTGACTCAAAAGAGTCGAAAATTAGAAAGAGCCGGATTAAAGCAAGAAAAAGAACAAGCATTGCTGGAAAAGTGGAATTCAACTCTAAATACTAGCGTACAAGCATAGAGGCAGTCCTGGATATAAAAGTTTTACAAATGATTTAAGTCAACCTCCTTGATTATTATCAAGTGATTATGAAAACATTAGAGGTATACGACAAAAGGATGTAAAGGCAGGTTGATTAGAAAATGTTACGTTGCATTGCGACAGATATGGATGGAACCCTATTAAATTCAAAACAACAGATCAGCAAAGAAAATGAAACAGCCCTAAAATTAGCACAGGAGAAAGGGATTGAAGTGGTGGTGGCCACTGGCCGATCTTATTATGAAGCTGCATCAGTACTGGAAGAAGCGAAAATTGTTTGCCCGATTATTTGCGTGAACGGTGCTGAAATCAGAAACAGCGAGGGAGAAAAGATTCTCTCAAATCCAATCCCAGCAGAGCTGGCTAAAAGGGTTATGAATAAATTAGACGAAATGGATTATTATTACGAACTTTATTCAAATTCGGGTACCTATACGAGGGATCCTAAGTTGGGTTTAGCAGTACTGATGGATTTATTTCAATCAGCTAACCGCGAGGCAGTTCCATGGATACAAATGGAGGAAGAGGCTAGAAAACGGTTTGCAGAAGGCGTGAAAGTTGTCGAAGATTATGGGATGCTCGTGAATGAAAAGTCCTTTGAATTATATAAAATTTTAGTGTTTGACAAGGACAACGAAGCGTTGCAAAAAGCCGGTATTGAACTGGAAGATCCTGATTTAGCGATTACTTCCTCTGCTTTTGGCAATATTGAAATTAACTACAAGTCCGCTCAAAAAGGGGTGGCGCTTGAAGCCTTTGTTCAGGAAAGAGGTATTTCTCTCGCAGAAACATTAGCGATTGGTGATCAATTAAATGACCTTTCCATGCTCGAGATTGTTGGGACAGCTGTAGCAATGGGAAATGCAGCAGAAGAAATCAAACAAATTGCTCATTACATCACAGCAACCAATAATGAAAATGGGGTGGCACATGCGATCACCAAGTATATGAATTTGATGTAGGAGTGGGTGGAGTGAAAAAAGTAAAAAGTATGCTGCTCATTCTGCTTTGTTCAATCGCCGTTTTAGCGGCATGTAAGAATGAAGAGAGCAACCATAGCGATAAGGGTGAAGATGCGATGTCCGTTACGAACGGGAGAGAAGCAACTATTTTAATCGAGAACCTTCAAACCCCTTGGTCGATCCAAAAGCATCGGGATACTTTTTACATCTCAGAACGGACAGGATATATATATGTGTATGACGGGGAAGGCGGGGAGCGGCAGCGGGTACAGCTTCAAAAACAGCTGGCACAAACACCGGAAGCAGGGCTATTAGGTTTTTATCTGAAACCAGACTTTCAGGATTCAAAAGAAGCTTTTGCTTATTATACATACCAAGAAGGAGATCGGTTATATAACCGTTTAACTGTTATTAAACAAGCAGAAGGACAGTGGCAGGAGCTGACTTCTCTTCTTGATCAAATTCCTGCTGATACGTTTCATCATGGCGGCCGAATTAAAATTGGGCCGGATCAGAAACTGTATGTAACGGTAGGGGACGGACTAAATCCAGATGCACCTCAGGATATTAACTCGATTAATGGGAAAATTTTAAGAATGAATTTGGATGGCACCGTACCGGCAGACAACCCTTTTCCGAACTCTTATGTCTATAGTTACGGACTCCGTAATCCGCAGGGGCTAGCGTGGGATTCACAAGGATTTATGTACAGTACCGATCATGGACAAACAGCTCTTGATGAAATTAATCGAATTCAAGCGGGGAAAAATTATGGGTGGCCAGTGATTTCCGGAAATCAGCAGCAAAGCGGTATGGAGCCACCTCTCATCCACTCGGGCAATACTACTTGGGCACCGTCAGGGATGGATATTGCAGACCGCTCGATTTATTTTGCCGCATTAATGGGAGAAGGTGTTTATCGTTATAATCTGGATTCCAATCAAATAGACAAAGTGATAGAAGGCTATGGCCGGATTCGTGATGTTTGGATTGATGAAGGTACGCTTTATTTTATTACGAATAACACGGACGGCAGAGGCAATCCGGATTTAGCTGATGATAAATTAGTTTCAATTCCGTTACCCCAATAACATATTTCAATTTAAAGGGTTTGACCCAATTTTGACTGATACCTGCCGGGAAAAGGATCATTTAATTGGGCTGACCCCTTTCTATTTTGGTATAGACAACTTTTTCACCTTCCTGTAAGATAGTTCCAAAGTTAGAACGGTGATGAAAAGGAGTCTTTTTATGACTAAAGAGGAACAGCAACTCCCATTGTATTATCGGATACAGCAATCTTTAAAAAAGAAAATTGAAGAAGAGTGGCAGCCGGGAGATGTAATTCCCTCAGAGCGGGAACTGTCGGAACAATTTCAAGTCAGCCGGATGACGGTAAGGCAGGCGGTTAATGGTCTTGTCGATGATGGTTTTTTGGTGAGAAAAAGAGGGAGCGGCACCTATGTGAACGAGCGGAAGGTAGAACAAATTCTTCACGGAGTTACAAGCTTCTCCGAGGAAATGAGGGCAAGAGGGTTAGCACCGAGCAATAAACCCGTAAGCTTTCAAATCATTCCTTCTGATGAAAAGATTGCGGGCCACCTTCAATTAAAACATTATGATCCCGTTTATAAGATTGAAAGAATTCGTTTAGCGGATAGGCTGCCGATGGCATTTGAAACGACATTCATTCCGGCGAACATGATGAAAAGTTTAACAGAGGAAATTATGAATCGGTCACTTTATGAATACGTGGAAGCTCAGCTGGGAATCGGCATAGATGATGCCTATCAAACGATTGAGTCGTCATCAGCAACGAAAAAAGAGGCGAAATATCTTCAGATCAAAGAAAAGGATCCCGTTCTTGTAATTAAAAGAAAAACGTTTACGACAACAGGTACGCCCTTTGAGTATGTCAGGACCGTGTACCGCGGAGACCGCTACAAATTTTCTATTCATATCAAGCGGAAAAAGTCATGAGAAAAGCGGAAGCGCTCGAGGGCCGCACGTGTGGAGTTAGATAAATCGGTAGTCGCTGGTCGCTGCAGCTAGACATGAAAAATCCCCCGTTATTTTAAGCGGGGGCATGATTTTGCCATTGGAAGGTCCAAAAATGTTCCTCGCCAAATCTTCTTAGAACCTCAGGATCTTTATTTTTAATGCGTTCTTCCCATTCTTTCGCCATTAATTGAGTTTGGGACTTATGGGATTTAAGGGTGGCTATTTTTATATCTAAAACATCTTTTACATCATGATGAATATCCGGCTCGCCTAATTTTTCATAGCAGTCTCTTGAGAAGGCAATACAGTGTAATTTTGGGCGCTCATTTTCAGGGATGAGAGCCATAGCCTTAACCACAGCTCGTCCTGTCGCATCATGATCCGGGTGAACGGAGTAGCCCGGATAAAAGGTGATGATGAGCGATGGTTTTACTTCTTCAATAATGGCATGGATCCGTTTAGCAAGGAGTTCGTCATCTTCAAATTCAACCGTCTTATCCCGGTATCCCAGCATCCGTAAATCCTCGATCCCCATAACCTTGGCAGCAGCCTTTAATTCTTCTTTGCGGATTAATGGAAGTGACTCTCTTGTTGCAAACGGCGGAATCCCCATATTTCGTCCCATTTCTCCTAATGTTAAACATGCGTAAGTAACCCCAGTTCCATTTAGAACGTGCTTATGAATCGTTCCAGACACCCCAAAAGCTTCATCGTCCGGGTGTGGAAATACTACTAAAACGTGGCGCTCTTTTTCCATGGCTTCTTCTTACCCCTTTCCAACCCATTATGCAAATGGTGTTCTGCTAATTTCCAGAGCCACCGCAAGCTTTCCTTCAAAATCGTGGCCAGCCATTAACAGCCGATCCGTTTCATCTACCTCAAAATCCGTGATTCCTTCAGCGTACACCCAGCCAAAGGGAAGCTTTAACCCAACCCGAAACGGGCCGTCTCCCGTGATTTTTCCATATTCATATTGAATCTTCGCGTTACGGATATAAGCACCCGCGGAGAAGAACTTCTCGTTTTGATGGGAAGCATACGCACCGTTAGTGGTTTCTAAATGAATATATATTTCCTGTTGTTTGAATTTTTCAAGCAGCCCCTGAACTTCTGCTACAACGACTGGTTTCACACACAATCCCTCCATCCTAAACTGCCTTTTCTACTGTTCATATTACTAAAAAATGTGGGGAAATGCGAAACAATAGTTTTTGGGGGGTGGATGCAAAAGTTGTTTATCTTGAAAAATAGGTGCGATGCGTTCTGAAAAGGGGGTATTGAGTTTCGAAAAGGGAGGCTGAGTGCGAAAAAAATGGAGCCAAGTTCGGTAAAGCTGGTGCTCAGTTCGGAAAAACGGAGTCAAGTTCGGTAAAGCTGATGCTGAGTTCGGAAAAACGGAGCGAAGTTCGGTAGAGCCTGTGCTGAGTTCGGAAAAACGGAACCAAGTTCGGTAAAGCTGGTGCTGAGTTCGGTTAAAGTGTGCCTAAGTTCGCTAAAATGGCAATGAGTTCGGTAAAAAGAGTCTGAGTTCTGTAAAATTCAATGACTTCGGTTAAAAACAATTTAAAACCAATGAACAGCCCTCAATCAGCCCCAATTATTAACACCAAGCCAACCAAACTAGTCCGCAGCACACCCAATCCCAATAAAAAAGAGCCCTCTCTCTGAAAAAGGCTCTTTTGCAGAATCTATTATTTCTCTTCGCCGAACTTATGGAACGCACCGTGCATAACCGGACCGACCCATTGGTTTAATTTGAAACCATGCTTGATCGCAGCAGTAACAAATTTTTTCGCAAATTTAATCGCTTCTGTCGGTTCGGCACCTTTTGCTAATTCTGCTGTAATCGCTGCAGCAAAGGTACATCCGGCACCGTGAGTATAAGTAGTATCTAATTTTTCTGTCTCAAGCAAAGTAAAGTCTTTACCGTCATACAGCACATCTACAGCTGTATTGCCTGAAACGCCTTTACCGCCTTTAACTACAACATATTTAACACCTAGCTCATGAATGCGGCCAGCTGCTTCTTTCATATCATCAACAGATTTTAATGGACCCATTTGCGCTAATTGACTGGCTTCAAACAAGTTTGGTGTTGTCACTAATGCTTTTGGAACTAATACTTCACGAAGAGCAACAGCTGTTTCTGGATGAAGGACTTCATTTTCCCCTTTACATACCAATACCGGGTCAATAACTGCCTTATCTATTCCATTTACAGCAATCGTTTTAGCGCCAAGCTCAATAATATCAACAGATCCTAACATTCCTGTTTTCATTGCATCAACGCCAACAGAAAGAATCGTTTCAAGCTGAATTTCAACCGTTTTTACATCGATTGGGAACACATTGTGGCTCCATTGATTTTTAGGATCCATTGTGGCAATGACTGTGAGAGCTGTCATACCGTATACGCCAAGCTCTTGAAATGTTTTTAAATCTGCTTGCAGCCCTGCGCCGCCGCTTGTATCTGAACCGGCCAGTGTAAATACCTTTTTCATAAAAATACCCCCCATTTATCCAATAGCTTATCAAAACAATCACGTATAGATATAGATAATTACACTCATCATTATAGTCAATATTGTTTTTTTATACAAAATTTTCATTCAATCGGTTAGTAGAATTTTCAAAAATCATCTTTGTGCCGTTTTTGCTCGTTTCTATGTCCCATTTCCAGCCAAGTCCTTTAGCCATAATAGAAACAATCGATAACCCTACTCCCACTCCTTTTTCGGCAGACATAGATTCCATCCCACGTCCCTGATCCGCAATGGTAAGCTTGAAACCGGGGCTTAAATCAATTAAAGACACAGAAATATATTTTCCTGTTTTGGCATGAAGAATGACATTTTGAAAAAGATTGTCAAGCATCCTTTGCAGCCAGTGTTCATCAAAATCAATTAACATTATATGGTCAGGAATGTTTATATGAATCGTGAACCCTTCCTTTTCAAACGCAGGGTACCAGGAAGCAAGACTTGCTTTAATGGAGCGGACTAAATCCTGCTTTTTCGGATTGTACGGATATTTTCCCGAAGTTAATAAGGAATAGGAGAGAAGATTGTCGATTAAGCTTCCCATATATGAAATTTTTTGATCGAGTAACTGCAAAGCATCATGACCCTGATCAGATAGTTCTTCCTTTTTAAGAGAGTAGGCATAACCTCTTATAGCAGTTAATGGTGTTTTTAGGTCATGAGAAAGATTGGCAATCAGGTGCCGTCGCAGTTCTTCTTCCTTCCGTTCTCTTTCACGGCTTTGTTCGAGCTTTCTAATCATTTCATTAAAAGATTGTTCGAGTGCGCCGATTTCGTCTGGTTTCTTAATTATAACGGGATCCGGTAACTCATTTGCTTCCTCATTCACATGCATGGCTTGTTCAAGCCGGACCAATCGTTTACGGATTTTATAAAAGAACCCCCATGAAAAAATAATAAAGGCTCCAAAGATAGTTAGGATTCCAATCGACATGATCATATCGTACTGATCCTGGACCGTGTCGAGTCTTGTTTTCATGACTTCCCGCGGGACTTGAAATACTATAAAGCCCTGATCTTGGGTTTCCCCAATAAAAGCTACAACCGTAAAAGGGTCTCCGCCAAAGCTTTGTTTCATAAATGAGATACTATAGTTTGCTGACCAGGTTTGAGGCAAATCTGGATTCTCTGGTAATTGCAGCATGAGTTCATTGTTTTCGTTGACCCAAAATACGCTGGCTTTAGGGTACTCTTTATGAATCCGCATCAGGGAATCATCAATTTCCTCATCGGTCGCTTCATCTAAGCTTTGAGCGGTTTGATGCCACATCTTTTCTAAATCTTCATGGTTCGCATAAGGGTTCTCATTGGTTTCAATCTCATTAATCGGAAAAAAGACTAATAGCGAAACGAATGGAAAAGAGAGCGGGAAAATAGTCAGACCCAAACCAATGATCAGAATGTATTTAGACAATAGAGAATGGCGAAATTTTACCTTACGCTTCATAGCTTAACCCGATATCCAATCCCGCGAATTGTTTCAACAATAGTAGGCTGACTAGGGTCCTGTTCAATTTTTTCCCGCAGATGCCGAATGTGAACCATTAATGCTTTATCTCCCTCAATAAAGGGTTCGCCCCAGACTGCTTCGTAAATTTGTTCCTTTGTTAAAATCTGATTAGGATGGCGCAGCAGGTATTGAAAAATATAAAATTGTTTTCCGGTTAAAATAATCTCTTCACCCTGTTCATTTATAATCCGGTTTTGATCTAAATAGATCGTTAATTGCTGAAGCTGAATTTTCCTCTCGGATTGTTTGTTGTAGCGTCTCAATAAAACTTCGATCCTAGCTATAATTTCTTCAGGGTGAAATGGCTTCGTTACATAATCATCTGCGAATTCCAAGCCTTGTAGCTTATCATCTACATTCGAACGTGCTGATAATAAAAGAATAGGGATGTCAGCGTTAGCCCGTTTGATTCTCTGTCCGACAGTAAAACCATCCAGTCCAGGCAGCATAATATCAAGAATAACGACATCCACATTGTCTAAGTGAGAAATTGCCCCATCCCCAGACCGTAACCACTTCACCTCATATTTTGCCTCAGTAAGCTCTCTATGTAACCAAGCTCCAATTTCTTGATCATCTTCTATATATAAAATCTTTATCATACCTGTCATCCTTTTTCTTCATTACTTTCACTATATCATGAGTCTTGTTGGTTAAGCCGAAGGAATAGGTAAATTTAAACAAAACTTAAACTAGACCCTTCTTTTAGTTTTAAATTGCCCTTTTACAATCGGGGATGAGGTGAGAAACATGGAAATCATACTTGAAACAAACGGACTAACAAAAAGATTAAGGGAAAAACACTGGTTAACAATCTGGAAATAAAAATTGGAAAAGGGGAAGTGTACGGCTTTTTAGGGCCGAATGGAGCAGGAAAGACGACAACAATTCGCATGTTGTTAGGTTTGATGAAACCGACAAGCTGGAAGGTATCGGTCTTTGGTCAGGATATGAAATATCATAGGCTGTCTATTTTAAAGCATATCGGCTCACTCGTGGAGACTCCTTCCTATTACGGACATTTAACGGCCTATGAAAACTTGGAGTGTGTCCGAAAAGTATTAGAGGTTCCCCGCTCAAACATTGAAGAGGTTCTTTCATTAGTGAGACTTTCTAAAGATGCCAGAAAGCCAGTAAAAAATTTCTCGCTTGGAATGAAACAAAGACTTGGAATTGCAACGGCTCTTTTAGGAAATCCAAAGCTTTTAATTTTAGATGAACCGACCAACGGCCTAGACCCTGCAGGGATTCTAGAAATGAGAGAATTAATTAAAAGTCTCCCGAAGGAAAAAGATATGAGTATTTTAATCTCAAGTCACTTATTAAATGAAATTGATCATGTGGCTACTCAGGTAGGTATTATAGCAAAGGGAGATTTATTGTATCAGGGTTCCATTGGGGAACTTCGCAAGCAATCAAGAGGAAAGATTAAATTAAAGGTCGGATCAGCCGAAATGGGAGTGAGAGTCTTACTGGCTAATGGCATAAAAGCAGAGTATGACGGACTCTTTGTCTATTTGGACGATGTATCGGATGAAAAGGTGGCCCATACGATTGAAGTTTTAGTGAAAAACGGAATGTCCATCTATCGGGTTCATGAAGAAAATAAATCTCTCGAAGATCTGTTTCTCGAAATGACAGCAGAGGAGGCTTCTTAATGGGGTCTTTAATCAGCCTTGAATTTTTAAAAATCAAGCGTAAAGGTATCTGGTTTCTCGTTTTTCTTGGCCCCTTTGGGGTAGTTGCGCTGCAGGCAGCTAACTTTGGTATTCGTTATGATTGGCTTACCGCCCAATACGCGGGCCATTTGTGGGAAGGACTTTTATCTAATGTCGGCTCATTAGGTGTTCCGGCATTAGTTATTGGATCAGCCATTATTACATCGATGCTGGCCAATTTAGAACACCAGACCCGTTCCTGGAAGCTGTGGCTGGCCCTCCCGGTTAAAAAATGGCAATTTTACTTATCCAAATTGATTGTAAGTGTGTTCCTATTATGGGTTTCAACAATTCTACTTGCAATAGGTGCAATCATCCTTGGTATAGCACTAAAGTTTGGAACGGATATTCCATATTACGAGGTGGCTAAATTTTGTCTTTTTCCGACACTTGCTGGCCTCCCGATCATCTTAGGACAGCATTGGTTAGCAGTACGGTTTTCTAATCAAAGTATCGCTATTTCAATTGGTGTATTAGGGACAGTGGTTTCCTTATGGTCCTACTATGCTCCATTGTGGCTTCCCTGGGTATGGCCCTACATGCCGGAAGGAGTATCTTATACACTCTTGCTCAGTACGGTAGTTGCATCGCTCATTACAGTTATTTCAATCGGTGATTTTATAAATAGGGAGGTAGGTTCGTAATGAAGTTTATAGCCTTACTTCAAATAGAATGGTTAAAAATGAGGAAAACCAATATTTGGCCATTAGTATTAATTAGCCCGGCGCTAGCGGCTGCTATTGCTTTTGGATTTGGAAATCCAGGGTCCTCAACCCCTTGGATAGAGTCGTTTTATCCAATGACCATTCCTCATGGAGTTCTCTTCCTGCCCTTGCTTGCAGGCGTATTTTCTGCCTTTGTTTGCCGGTACGAGCATTTAGATGGAGGGTGGAAGCTGCTATTTGCTTTACCGATAACGAGAATGAAAGTAGTCCTGTCTAAATTTACAATTGTGATGGGGTTGTTGTTCATTACTCAAATTCTAATCGTAGTTGGACTTTTAGTGGTTGGCATAATAAAGGGGTTTCTGGCTCCAGTCCCATGGGAGATTTTACTCAAAAGTACGATGGGCGGGCTCGTGGCTTGTATTCCGCTCGTGATATTACAAATGTGGTTCTCTTTCCTTTGGTCTAGCTTTGCTGCTCCATTTACAATCGCGGTTGTTTTTACATTACCGAATATGTTAATTGCTAATTCCGAGGACTTTGGACCCTATTATCCTTGGGTACAGCCTTTTTTGGCAATGATGCCTGAAGGGGGCGGCTTCATTGTTTCTCCTGTAACACTGTGGAGTGTGATTGGTGTTAGTTCCATACTTTTTGCTGGACTTGGAACCATCTATATAAAAAGAAAAGTTTTTTAGAGTACGTGCTGGGCTTTTTGCCTGGCATTTTGTTTCTCTGTCTTACCTTTGCACACCTACAATCACTATCCTTCCTCGCTCCAGCTCCTCTTCAAGTTTAAGTGCAGTTTGATGGTCGACCCCTAATGTAGTCAGCATCGAAAATAACTCGCGATCCCGCGGGCGGAAAAAGTTTTCAATCGTCTCGCCAAATCCCAATTCCATCAAGCCCATGTCTCCGGTTGACATCCAATGGGTTAAATTTTCGGAGCGGATTTCATTTAAAGCAAATAAATAGATTAGATCCCGAACATATCCCTGACCCTCCATTTCATTAATCACCCGCTGAGCTTGCACTCCATTTTCTACAACTTCAACCTTGATCACGTCTATCACCTCTTTTTAATTTTGTCTCCGAAACGAATAGGTTTTAAACCTAGAAATATTCTTTTTATACTTAAAGTTTCGGTTGTTTTCTATATAATGGGGGTAGAGAAGGGAGATATTCTCATGTCGATACCGAAACTAGATAATCATTGGGGCATTCTTTTAAAAGAGGAATGGGAAAAACCATATTTTCAAAAGCTTATGGCTTATATAAAAAAAGAATACGAGACTGCTATAATTTATCCTAAACAGGATGATCTTTTTAGAGCCCTTCAGTTAACAGATTACCCTGATGTGAAAGCCGTGATTTTAGGACAAGACCCCTATCATGGACCAGATCAGGCACATGGATTAAGCTTTTCTGTCAAGCAAGGGGAAAGAATTCCCCCATCGTTACGTAATATTTATAAAGAGTTACAGGCTGATTTAGGAGTCGATATGCCGAGCCATGGCTGTCTGGAAAAGTGGGCAGAAGAGGGCGTGCTCCTTCTCAATACCGTATTAACGGTTCGGAAAGGAAACGCTCATTCGCACCGGGGCAGAGGATGGGAAACCTTTACGGATCAGGTGATTTCTCATTTAAACAATAGAGAAAAACCAGTGATTTTTATCTTGTGGGGCAACCCTGCTCAAAGTAAACTGCATTTAATTGACCGGGAAAAGCACGTATGCTTAACAGCTCCTCATCCAAGTCCGCTTTCCGCAGCCAAAGGGTTCTTTGGAAGCCGGCCCTTTTCAAAAGTCAATCATATACTAAAGCAATGGAAGATCAAAGAAATAGATTGGAGGGTGCCGTATAGCTAATCTATAAATATCAGAAAGTAGGGGTCTTATGCTTTATAATGTAATTTGGTCATTGATTGCCCATTTGCTTTTAGCCAGTATTGCCTTAATGGTTTTTATTTATAGCGAAATCAAAAGCGCAGCATTCTGTCTTGTATTTTTTATTATTCTTTCTGCCGCTTATTTCTTTTCAGGGAAACTAGTAAAATTAAAAAAACTTGGCAAATGGAAGAGGCTTCTCTCTGTTTCGGCTCCAAGTTTAATTGCTTTATTATTATTAGCCGCGATTACAATAGAACCAGGGCCAATGGGATTTAACTTTTTATATTATACTTTTTTTAATCCTTATACTTGGTTAACAGCTCTAACCTTACAAATAGATCCAGGCCATCAAGTTTTTATTTGGACATGGCCCATTCCGTCTCTTTTAATCTGGCTGGGTCTAATCGTTCAAAAGAAATAATGGTTTAGAGTCGTATATGCGAGGTGTTTTTCGTTGACGGAGAATCGGGTAAACTGTATGCAGTGCCAGCATTTCTATGTGACTTGGGATACGAGGTTTCCGCGGGGATGCCGTGTCTATGGATTTAAGACAAGGCAGCTTCCTTCCGTAGAGGTGTTTCGCGCATCTGGAATGAAATGTTTGAAGTTTGAAAAGAAAGGGTCATGATAGGTATATAGACTTTAAAATTATGGTGAGGTGAAAAGATGGCTGTTTCGCAAGAGGCAATTTTTCATAAAATGGAAGAATGCATGATACGCGCAAAGAATAGTGATACCGCATTAGAAATGAGAGAGCATCTTCGCGCCTTGCAAGCGTTATGTGATGTTTTGCTGGAGAATCAAACGCAGGTAATGGAGCCGCCAAGAACAAAAGAGGCAAAAATAAGCTCACCTGTTTTTAGTCCTGCGGCAGGTCAGGGGACTAGCCTAGGTTCGAAAAAGCTTGAAACCGATGATGGGGCCAATGGAGATTCAATTTTTGATTTTTAAGAGGAGATGTATAAAAGATGAAGCTATTCCTTTTTCTCGGTGCATTAAATGGATTTTTGGCAGTGGCCTTAGGCGCATTTGGTGCACATGGGCTCGAAGGGAAAATTCCAGATAAATATTTAGAAACCTGGCAAACTGGTGTAACGTATCAGATGTTTCATGCAGCAGGTCTTTTGGCGGTTGCGTTATTAATTGGCAAATCCGGGATCACATCTGCTTTAACCTGGTCCGGATGGTTATTTTTGATCGGAATCTTGCTATTTTCAGGAAGCCTGTATATTTTAAGTGTTACCCAAATTAAAGTTCTCGGTGCCATTACACCGCTTGGAGGAGTTGCGTTTCTCGCAGGCTGGGTTTTATTAATGATTCATGCGATTAAACTGCCATAACTTAAGAGTAAAGAATAAGAGGCTGTGCCCCTATTTTCAAAAGGCCTGCCTCTTTTTATTGTTTTTACCGCGGTGAATATGTTGCCATCTGGGTGCCTGGCCCTTGCGCTGCAAATGGATATTCATATTCAATTTCTTCTTCGAAGGTAGCATAGTCTAAGAACAAAAGAGGTAATAAGAAGCGGGTTCCGGTTTCCGGATCACTTAGAATTAAATGATCACGTCCTGCCGCCTCTATAATTCCCTTAAAGATTTTGGATGGCCACTGCTGGCTATTTTCAAAACTAAAATAAGCAGTGATAAGTTTTCCTTTGTTGAGTCGCAAGATATTTTCAATATAAGATTGTTCTACTGGAAGCATTCCAGGAACCTGTGGACCTGTATATGGTGCACCAGGCATCCCGGGTACCACTAAGCCCTGAGTTCCGGCTTGTGGAGTTCCGCCTTGCTGATAAGGATAACCGCCAGTGCCCTGACCTTGATATGGACCTCCCTGTTGCCTGTAAGCTGTTCCTCCGTAAGGATAGTACGGATAACTATTATTTGTCGTCATGTAAAAATCCCCTCCCTTTAATAAACACCTGGACAATCTGCTTGAGTTGGATGATAAAAACAATGTGATTTATACTTGCCTGAATTCCATTGGTTATACCATTGTGCAGGACAAGGACCAGCTGGTTTAAAAAACCATAGAGAAAAATTAGCAGGATGATAGCGATTTCCGTTAATCACCTTCCTGGCTAAGCCGATTTCACTTTGACGGGCTGGCTGATAAAAATAGCCTTTTTGAATTGCCTCAAAACCTCCAGGGCTTTGGAAGACCATTTGCCGAATATTGGTAATATCCTTGAAGTCCAGGCATCTTCCTAAAACCCGGTTAACCCCAACATTTCCGACTAAAAGCATCCCAAGTCTTCCTTCTCCCTCTGCTTCGGCACGTAGGAGTCGAGCCAATAGCTTAACATCCGCATCTGTAGCTCTAACTGCGGGCATTTCTTCACCCCGATTCTGCACGTTCTTTGGTGATGGTTTAGAAATGGACATTTTCTCACTATTTCATATGTATGAAGAAAATCAAATAATATGAGTTGAATATAAAACACTCTAAAAAAAGAAGAGGGGAAAACTCCCTCTCATGCTGTCGAGAAACTCTCGACAGCCTTATATTTTATTTATTTTCTTTAACAATTTACCGCGTTGATTTGGTATAATATAGTAAAAGGATTATAGGGCGGTGGAGAGAATGTTTAAGCCAAAAAGAGAAAGCCAGAATGAAGCAGAATTTGTATTTATCGATGATTTAGTACCAGAAGATCACCTATTAAAAAAGGTGGATAAATATATTGATTTCTCGTTCATTGGTGAAGAGGTTCGTCCATATTATTCCGAAAACAATGGGCGTCCTTCGGACCCTATCCAGCTTTTTAAAATGATGTTTATCGGAACTTTTATGGCATACGTTCTGAACGCCAATTAGAACAAGAAATTAAGACAAATGTTGCTTACAGATGGTTTCTTGGCTTGAAGCTAAATGACCCCGTTCCTATCATACAACTATTAGCTGGAATCGCAGAACTCGTTTTAAAGATACAAATATTTTTCAAGAGATTTTTGATGAGATTGTATTGCAGGCTATTGAGCACAAAGTGGTCGGAGGAAGAGTTCTATTTTCGGATTCCACCTATTTGAAAGCTAACGCAAACAAACACAATTTACTAGGGTCGAAGTAGAATAGATGATTTAAATAAAGCGATAGAGGAAGATAGGATACATAATGGAAAAAAGCCCTTAAAGGAAAAAGAGGAGGTGAAGGAAACAAAGGAGATTGGTAGAAGTACCACTGATCCAGAATGCGGTTTTATGTCTCGGGAAAACAAACAGGAAATGTTTTGTTACCTTGACCACCGTACAACTGATATGAAGTTTAATATCATAACTGATGCATTTTTTACTCCTGGAAATGTCCATGATTCTGTTTCTTACCTCTCCAGATTAGACCGACAGGTCGAAAGATTTGGTTTCGATGTAGAAGCTGTTGCACTTGATTCTGGTTACTTGACAGCTCCAATTTGTAAAGGATTAGATGACAGAAATATCTTTGGCGTTATTTCACACAGAAGATATCAACCCACTAAAGGACTATTTCCAAAATGGGAATTTAAATATGATAAATCTAAATCAGGGAAAATGCTTTATAAATTTAGAAAAGAAAAAGTAGAGCGAACCTTTGCGGATTCGAAAGAACTGCATGGGCTTCGCTACTGACGGTTACGGGGAGTAATGAATGCAAGTGAACAGGTTCTCCTTACTGCAGCCTGCCAAAATATAAAAAAGATTGCAACACAACTAGCAAGATTAGAAAAAGTTTGTTGCAATACTTTAGGTTGATTTTCATCCCTGTTGATTGGAGCGGAGGGCACTCGACTCCTGTGGGATAGAGAGGTCACGGGAGACCCCGCAGGTGCCAAAGCGCCGAGGAGGCTCTCGGACCTCCCCGCGGAAAGCGAGTGCCTGGAGCGGAAATCAACAGGCCGGTTAGCAGAGACAATCAATTAATAAAAAATTGGTAATTTAGATTTAGACAAAAATAAAAAATTGCCGAGAAAAATACCCTTTCTCGACAATCTGAGAGGGGAAAACTCCCTCTTCTTAAAACTCGTTCTTATGCTTCTTTAATATAAAAAAGTTCTTTTAATCGGTTTGAATCTGCAATCGTTCCCACAAAGAAAGCGCCGAATTCTCCATAACGTGCACTGACTTCGTCGAATCGCATTTCATAAACAAGCTTTTTGAATTGTAAAACATCATCAGCAAAAAGGGTAACTCCCCATTCATAGTCATCAAAACCGACAGAACCGGTAATAATCTGTTTTACTTTTCCAGCATATTGACGGCCGATCATGCCATGGCTTCTCATTAAATTGCGGCGATCCTCCATCGGCAGCATGTACCAGTTGTCTTCTCCCTGACGGCGTTTATCCATTGGATAGAAACAAATATAGTCTGTTTTCGGAAGCACAGGGTAAAGTCTGGATTTCACATACTCGTTTTGATAAGGATCCTCATCTGATTTAGAAGGATTATAGCCTCCTAGCTCGACAACAGATACATAAGAATAAGATGGAATTAAGTATTCAGCTAATTTTGTTTTATTAAATTCAGTTTCTATTTCGTTCAGTTCTTTCATGGTAGGGCGCAGCAGCATAATTATAAGATCAGCTTTTTGGCCAACAACAGAGTAAATCGCATGACTACCCTGCCCATTTGCTTCAGTGTCATTCCATTTTTCTATTAATTGAAAGAATTCGGAAAGGGCTGCTTCTCTTTCTTCATTCGATGCAAGCTTCCAAGAAGTCCAGTCAACAGATCGTAAATCATGGAGACAATACCAGCCATCTAATGTTTGTGCAGGTTCACTCATTATAATCACTCCTACTTGATAAAAAGTCTAATTGAACAACTTCACTATATCATAGTTTGTCCAAGTAATAATATGGATAACATGTGAATCTTTTATAGAGAAAGATTTATCATGGAACAGGATAATTTTCAAAAAAATAGAACATTTTTGTGTAAGGGGATAACCAGAGGTTTTGCGATTGAAAATGGACATAATTGGAGTATCCTATTAAAAGAATGACTCCAACCTATTTAAGGAGGAAACCAATGAGTGAACTATTTACCCAATTAGAAGCAAAAATTAAAGGGAAGGGATTACGGATCGTATTCCCTGAAGGTACGGATGAAAGAATCTTGAGTGCAGCTTCCCGGTTAGCTGCTAATCGAATAGTAACGCCAATTCTTCTCGGGGAAAAGCAAGCAATTGAAACAAAAGCTAAAGAAATAGGAGCGTTAGTCGATGGCATCGAAATTTTAAATCCGCTTGATTATGGAGAAATCGAAAAGCTTGTTGCTGCATTCGTTGAACGCCGCCGTGGGAAGGTAGATGAAAATGGAGCGAAAAAGCTGCTCCAAGATGTTAATTACTTTGGAACGATGCTTGTATATTTAAAAAAGGCAGACGGACTGGTAAGCGGTGCTGCTCATTCGACTGCAGATACTGTCAGACCCGCTTTGCAAATTATTAAAACAAAAGAAGGTATCCGTAAAACATCAGGGGCTTTTGTGATGGTAAGAGGAGAAGAAAAGTATGTATTTGCTGATTGTGCCATTACCATCTCTCCAGATGCACAAGATTTAGCCGAAATTGCCATAGAAAGTGCAAAAACAGCGAGGATGTTTGATATTGATCCAAAAGTGGCACTGTTAAGCTTTTCAACGAAAGGTTCGGCCAAATCAGAGGAGACAGAGAAGGTAGTAGAAGCAGTTCAAATTGCAAAACAAATGGACCCTTCCTTACGATTAGATGGAGAGTTTCAATTTGATGCTGCCTTTGTACCAGAAGTAGCAAAGAAAAAGGCGCCTGACTCAATTATTCAAGGAGACGGAAATGTTTTTGTTTTCCCTAGTCTGGAAGCTGGAAATATAGGCTATAAGATCGCACAGCGCCTTGGAAATTTCGAAGCAGTTGGACCGATTCTCCAAGGATTAAATGCTCCGGTTAATGATCTGTCTAGAGGATGCAACGAAGAAGATGTCTATAAGCTTGCTCTTATTACAGCAGCGCAAAGCTTAACGGACTAAGCGCTACATAAGGAAATATGATAAGAGTCTTGATATAATGAACAAGACTCTTATTGTTTATATTTGAAATAAATGATTCGTTTGACATAGATTAGGAGAGAAACCGCAAATGAAAACTTCTTTACTAAAACAGCCGGTTTGGAGAATTATAGATCATACCAATCGGGGACCCGATTTTGATGCACTAGAATCTTTTGCGATCGATGATACCCTTTGTACCTTAGTGGGAAAAGGGCAATCACCAGCAGTTGCAAGAGCGTGGGTCCATCATCGGACAGTTGTACTGGGAATTCAAGATACAAAACTTCCGTATTTAGAGGAAGGTATCGAGTGGTTAAAACAAAACGATTATCATTATTTAGTCCGAACTTCTGGCGGACTGGCTGTTTTACTAGATGAGGGGGTTTTAAATCTATCACTTATTCTTCCAGAGGCCGAACATAGAATCGGCATAAATCTCGGCTATGACACCATGGTTGATCTCATAAAAGAAATGTATCCGGAAGACGAGGGCTTAATCGATGTAAAAGAAATTAGCGAATCCTATTGTCCGGGAAGCTATGATTTAAGTATAAACGGGAAAAAATTCGCAGGTATTTCTCAACGCCGTATCCGTAACGGAGTAGCAGTTCAAATCTATCTTTGTGTAACGGGTTCAGGAGCTGAAAGGGCTGCTATAGTGAGGGAATTTTACAAGATCTCCAAAAAACAATTGGAAACCAAGTACACATATCCTCAAGTAAACCCGGATGTCATGGGGTCTTTAGCAGAATTATTAAATAAACCGTTAACCATGCAAGATGCCTATCTCCGCTTTCTTCAAGCGCTCAAGAAAAATGGAGAGCGCATTTATATGGAGCCTCTTACCACAGAAGAATGGCCTAGCTGCGAAGCAAACCTCCAGCGCCTCCAAGAACGGAATCAAAAATTGTTAAATCAAATATAAAGAAAACTTGGCTAGCGCCAAGCCTTTAGGCACTTGCCTAGTTGCACTTATCTCGCTCGAAGCGCCACGTCCTAATGTATCGCTTGACTAGGGCATCCTGCCCGTCGTACTTTATTCCTAAAAATTTTCACTACGTCGAATCTACCTCATTGCTAAAATTTTATGCTTTCTTAAATATAAAAAAGCTCGCACACTGCGAGCTTTTATCATAAGACGAGAGCTTGTTGCCTATCTCCCATTTCAACATCTATTCTCTTCCCATTACCCATAGATATCCCTTATTATTCAGCTAGTTTTTCTAAATTTCCGTTTCGGTCCATTTTAAACTTTGTAGCAGGACGCTCATCCTCTTCAAAGGCTACAAATTTTCTGGCACGATTCATAATCTTCATCAGTGTCTCATAATCTTCCTGCATCGTTGTAGAGTCTTGTTCTAATTCTTTTACTCTACGCTCAAGCTCCTCATTTTGCTTGCGAAGCTCTCCAAGTTCACGCTTAAGTCTTTCATTCTCACTTTTTAAGATTTCAGATTGGAAGTTTGTCGATCTTAATCCTTGTAAGTAATGAATGACGGTGTCTAGATTTAAAGTGCCAAGTTTAGTCTGATACGAAACAGGTGTACTGACGGCTTGTGGCTGCAGCTCTTGGCTTACTTCTTCTGTTACAGGTACTGCCTGAACTTCACCTTGTTCAGCCGAAAAGACACTCGCATCATTCTCTAAAAATTCAAGAGACGGACTTGGGGGTTGATATAGAAGCTTTTTCTTTCCAGCGTGTTCCTTGCCTAACAATCTCTGCCGCTGTTTTCTTTGTTTTTTAGCTAGCTGAAGCGCTTTTTCATAGCGATGACGGACCACGGCATTCCAGCGAAATCCACAGGCTGCCGACGTTCTATTAAGCTTGTCACCTACTTCTTCAAAAGCATTTAATTGGGTACTGCCTTCACGGACATGACGTAATACGGTTTCTGCTAACAATAAATCGTCTTCGTCTGTCCATGCATCTTGACGAGTTTTCATATAATCTCAACTCCCTATTTTCATAAGTAATTTTCTATTTAAAGCATGGACAAGTTTGCAAAACTTTATACCTTTATTTTAAAAAGGATGATAGTTTCCCATACTATTTGCAAATTTTTATGAAAAAAATGAGTTATTTATTAAAAAATGTATCTTGCTGCATTCTATAAAGACAGGCTTGTATACATGGAAAAATAGGAAAAAAATTTTAAAAGAAGGAAATACTGAAATCAATAGGATTTCCATTTTTTATGTGAAAAACGAAGATGCGGACGCACATAAAAATAGCTATAATAAAAACATGCTAGTTAGGAAGTGGGTTAGTGAATGGCATATTCTACTGAAAAATTAAGTGAAGAAAAGGTATTTAAAGACCCTGTTCACCGCTATATACATGTAAGAGATCGTGTTATTTGGGATTTAATCGGGACATCCGAATTTCAAAGATTGCGAAGAATTAAACAGCTCGGAACAACGTACTTAACCTTTCATGGGGCAGAACATAGCCGATTTAATCATTCTCTTGGAGTATACGAGATTGTTAGGCGAATAGTCGATGATGTATTTGATGGCAGACCAGAATGGAAACAAGAATCACGTTTACTTTCTCTCTGTGCGGCGTTATTACATGATCTTGGACACGGACCGTTTTCTCATGCCTTCGAAAAAGTGTTTGATCTGGACCATGAGGAATTTACCCAAGCGATTATTCTTGGAGATACCGAAGTCCAAAAAATTTTAACGAAGGTTGATCCGAATTTTCCGAAGCAGGTTGCCGAAGTAATTGCCAAGACTTCTGAAAATAAATTAGTTGTAAGTCTCATCTCCAGTCAAATTGACGCAGACCGAATGGATTACTTACAAAGAGATGCCTATTTTACAGGAGTAAGCTATGGCCATTTTGATATGGAACGGATATTACGGGTGATGCGGCCCCGTGAAGATCAGGTCGTGATCAAACATAGTGGCATGCATGCTGTAGAAGATTACATAATGAGCCGATATCAAATGTATTGGCAGGTTTATTTTCATCCTGTTTCTCGAAGCGCAGAAGTCATTTTGACAAAAATTCTCCATCGCGCCAAAGACTTATATTATGAAGGATATAAATTTAAATTCACACCGATTCATTTTCAAACTCTTTTTCAAACAAAGGTTGAGCTTAAGGACTACTTAAAGCTAGATGAACCCGTGATGATGTATTACTTCCAGATGTGGCAGGAAGAAGAGGATTCTGTTTTGAGTGATCTCTGCAGGAGATTTATGAACAGAAACCTATTTAAATATGTGGAGTTTGATCCTGCAAAAGAATATAAAAAGCAGTATGAGCTCATGGCCTTATTTGAGAGGGCAGGTATTAATCCGGAATATTACTTAGTCGCCGACTCTTCTTCTGATCTCCCATACGATTTTTATCGCCCAGGAGAAGAAGGAGAACGTCTTCCGATTCATCTGCTGATGAAAAATAATGAACTGCGGGAACTCTCGCGACAATCAGATATTGTAGATGCGATTTCCGGAAAAAGAAGAACCGACCATAAATTATATTTTCCAGCGGATTTATTGTTTGATGATTCACAGCATCAGGCAACGAAAAGACAAATTCGAGATTTATTGGATTTGAAGTAAGACAAGCTTTCAAATCTACTCAGCAAGATCCGGTATCCTTGAATAATATAAAAAATATTTATTATAGAAATAGACGGAGTAGGAGATGAAGGGCTTTGTTAAAGGACCATGCGCGAGTTTTAGGGGCGATTGCAGCTTCAGGAGAAATAGCAGGGAGAAAAAAGCTGCAAAAAATGATTTTTATTGCAAAAAAAATATCCTTCCCATTTCATGAAAAATTCCAATTTCACTTTTATGGTCCCTATTCGGAAGAGCTTACATTGCGAATTGAGGAATTATGCAATATGGACTTTTTGGATGAGGTGAAGGAGAAAGTAGGCGGGTATTCTCAATATCGCTATAGTTTAACCGAAGCAGGCAAGGAATTTCTCAGTCATTTTCAGCAGCAAGATCAGAATCTAAAGGTTTGTTTAAACGATATGAACCAGCAAACTTCCAGGTTTTTGGAGCTGGTTTCAACTGTTCTTTATTTTGAATCCTTATCAAAAGAAGAAGTGACCGAAAAGATCTTTACCCTAAAAAGCAAGCAAAAATATACACTTGAAGAAATAGAAGAAGCCTATCAATATATTGATAAATTGAAATCATATATTGACTACAAACAATGATGATACAGGCGTTTTAATTTAGCAAAAAAAAGAGGACCGTGCGCGTCCTCTTTTTTTGCAGGGTATTCTATAATGTTGTAGCAATAATGGCAACGATTGGGATGGCATTCATTAAAAATATACTTAATTGAAAAGTAGTGGACAGCTGTTGCTTTTGCAGAGAATCCTGCTCCACTTGCTGAATGGAATCGCGATAACGGAACCAGTTAATTAAAAAGTTAAACAGCATGGCAGCTCCCACAATCAAAATGACGACAAGCGGGCTTAGCTCGGCTTCTTCTATATTCATAAAACCTAAAACTAGCAATAGAATAGGTATAGTTTCCACAAGGGCAACGGAAACCATCAGTTTCGTTTGAACTTTGTGAAGAGGCAATTTCCCTTCAACAATTTGTGAAAATGCTTTTCTCACCGCAATCGAAATTCCGAAGGATGCAATCACAGCTGCTAGAATAAAATAGTATAACGGATCCAAATTATTCACTCCTAAAATAGTAGTAATCCAGTTTTCTATTATGAGTGTACACGAATTCCGTAAATTGTAAATCTTTAAGTAGACTTATTTTCTTTTCTGTCATTGATTTTGTATACTGTAAAAAGAATCTGTAAAATGAGGTGGCGGCTTTTGCTTTTTCAAGATTTTAGTATAACCGAAATGATTTATCTTGCCTTAACGTTAGCAATCGCTTTTTCTGTGCATGAATTTGCTCATGCCTATTCAGCCTTCCGTTTTGGCGATAATACGGCAGCTCGCCAAGGACGATTAACGCTGAATCCTATAAAACATTTAGATCCGATTGGAACTATTCTGTTTTTTATTGTAGGGTTTGGATGGGCTCGGCCGGTACCTGTAAACCGATTTAATTTTAAAAATCCGCGGGTTGCTGGAATTATCGTATCAATCCTCGGTCCAATCAGTAATTTACTGTTAGCAGTGGTTGGTGCATTTTTGTATTATCTCTTTATCTATCTGAACTTGACCTCTGATTTTTTCTATACATTTTCTGAATTTCTTCGGTTTTTTGTACACATAAATGTTTTGTTGTTTATCTTTAACCTCATTCCGCTTCCTCCATTAGACGGGTATCGGATTGTAGAGGATTTAATGCCGAGACAGGTGAGACCGACGTTAGCCAAATTAGAGCCATATGGTGCCATTATCTTCTTAGTATTGATATTAATTGATCCGCTCTACCGTGTAACAATCGGGGTCCTTCTTGGTGAGTGGGTACCAGCCCTCGGCGGCGCTATACACCAGTTCTTTTTTGAACTCTTTATTACACGCTGATAAGCTTCGTTTAGAAGGAGGAGTCATTCAATGGAGAACAAAGAGAATAAGAAAAAGCCAATTACGTTTAATATCATCAAAAATGATCCGACTGACGGTCATAAAGGCTTTGGCGTAGGAGCCCTAAGTCTTGAAAACATATCCCCGGTCTTTGTGGATGTGGAAGAAAAGAATGCTTTCGTCGATATTGGGGCGATGCATGCAAGAAGCACCGTCGAAAAAGGCATCAAATTTTTAAAAGATAAAGAGCAAGTCCCAAACGGAAAGCCCTATTGGCTGGTCTGGGTTACAATTAACCGCAATGAAGAAGGTCCGTATTACCATGGAGTGACGGCATGTGAAATGACGGTCGATCGCTCGATTCGAAGAGGGTATAAATCCCTGCCAGAACATGTGAATCGGATGGATAAGTCATTAAAAGGCCATGTTATAGTCGACCATATGGACGATTCCTCTAAAGCAGTACTTGGCCAATTTTTAAAAAATCACGATCCTGGAATGTGGAACCGTTCGGACGAAAAGCTGAGAAAAGATTTAAATATGGAATGATAATCGGTTTTAATTACTCCATAAACGGATGTATGCCTTCAATATGTGTCATTTTAATGAACAAAAGAGCGGGCGTCTTGCTCGATTTAGGAAAAATTAGGTACACTTAGGAGGCAAAGCACTTTTATAGAAAAACTAGGACACAAAAAGCCCCAGGGACAGCACCCCTGGGGCTTTTTGTGTCTTGTCGATATGCTGGTTTAAGGGTTAGAGGGTATGTGAGTTCGGGGAAAAAGTCTGTCCGAGTTCGGTTAAATGGATGTGAGTTCGGAAAAAGGGTGTCCGAGTTCGGTTAAATGGTTGTGAGTTCGGAAAAAGGGTGTCCGAGTTCGGTTAAATGGTTGTGAGTTCGGAAAAACGATACCTGAGTTCGGTAAATAAGTATCTGAGTTCGGTAAAATGGTTCTGAGTTCGGTAAAACGATACTGAGTTCTGAAAAAAAACGGAGTAAAGTACAGAAAAACATGTATTTAGTTACTGTTACGAGCCCTTAGTTCTGAAAAATGTGTATTAAATCCAGAATTGCAGGTGTCGAGTTAGGAATAACGAGTGCTAAGTCCGGAATAACCGGTGCTAAGTCCGAGATAACAAGTGCTAAGTCCGGAATAGCCGGTACCGAGTCCGGAATAACAAGTGCTAAGTCCGGAATAACCGGTACCGAGTCCGGAATAACACGGTGTGAATGTCGAAAATCAAATACCAAGTTCTGCAAAAATCAGGGAGAAAGTTCCCCACAAAAACCGGCCCTTAGAAATTAAACAAAAAAACCAAGGTTCTGACAGCGAAACAAGTAAATCTGCTGCAAAATCCTGGTTTCATGAAGTGCCAGCCATCCTTACCCTGGTGTTTATCCCAACCAGTCGAACAGCTTTTTATACCACGGCTGATCCTGTCCAGCAGGCGAATTTTCATCTGCTGGCTTTTGCTCTATATCATCGAATGGCTCTTTAATGTGCTCGGTGCAGTATGTGGTGGGTTCGGTTCCTTTGATATAGTACGTGTAGCGTGCAACTGGACAGCTTTCAGTTGCTAATTTGCCATTGTCAGGATTCACATACACGCCAACCACACCATCGGTCGGAATAAAGGTTCTGACTGGTTCATCATCTAAGGCCTTTTCCATAAAATCAATCCAAATATTCTTCGCATACGTTTTTTCAGCAGTCAGGGTGATTTCCTTGGCCTCATCATATCCTGTCCAAACCCCAGCTGTCAGCTGTGGGGTAAAACCGATCATCCAGCTGTCTGTATCGGTAGAACCTGATTTCCCTGCATACGGGCGGGTTATTTCATTAATAATAGAGCTTCCTGTCACACTTGTATAATCATTGAGTTTCGGGTCAAACATCCCTCTTAAAAGGCTCGACATCACAAACGCTATATCGGGATCGAGGACCTGTTCATTTTCTGGCTTGCTTTCGTACAGTACCTCTCCTTTTTCATTGACGACTTTTTTAATGAAGGTTGGTTCCACTTTTTTACCGCCATTCGCGAACATGCTATAGGCGTTAACCATTTCCACAACACGGACACCAGACGTTCCTAATGCAAGCGAAGGAACCTTTTTCATCTCAGACGAAATTCCGAATTGTTTCACAGTTTCTGCCAATACTTCCTCTCCTAAAAAGAGATGGGTTTTAACCGCATAGACATTATCAGATAGAGCCAGTGCCTGAGCCAGCGTGATTTCATCCTCTGCATAGTGATTATTAAAATTGTGAGGGGTATACTCGGCGCGGCCCTCGTCATATTTGAAGGTCGTAATTTCACTTCTCATCGTGGTGGAAGGGGTGAACCCTCTTTCCAGCGCTGCATAGTATAACAGCGGTTTAATCGTTGATCCCGGCTGGCGCAATGCCTGGTAAGCCCGGTTGTAGGTACTTTCCTCATAATCTCTGCCGCCGATTAGGGCTTTGACATATCCGGTTACAGGGTCCATCGCAACAAAGCCCACTTGAATGTCGGACTCGTCTGACATATTTTGCTTAACCGCTTTTTCCGCAAATTGCTGCAGGTTCGGGTCAATCGTTGTATAAACCGTTAACCCGCCCATCGCTATGGTATCTTCACTAATATTCAGCTTATTGACTAACTCGCTGCGGACGATATCCTGAAAATAAGGAGCAAAACTGTTTTGAACATGCGGGTGCTCTCCGATTAATGTCAGCTTTTCTGCTTTGGCTGCTTCTGCTTGCTCTGCCGAAATCGCTTCTGTTTCCGCCATTTCATCCAAAATCAGTTCCTGTCTCGCTTTTGCTTTGGCAAAATTGATAATGGGTGAATAATGGCTGGGTCCCTTAGGGACACCGGTTAGCATTGCCGCTTCTGCCAAAGAAAGCTGGTCGGCATCCTTGCCAAAATAAAATTGACTGGCTGCTTGAATTCCGTAGGCTCCATGTCCGTAGTAAATCGTATTTAAATAGCCTTCAAGAATTTCCTCTTTTGTATAATTCATCTCTAGCCGCAGAGCATAAAACGCTTCAGCCAGCTTTCGTTTCCACGTCTTATCATGCTCCAAAAAGAGGTTTCGTGCATATTGCTGGGTAATCGTACTAGCACCTTGAACTTTGGACATTGCCTGGATATCCGCTAAGGCGGCACCGGCAATTCGCTTTAAATCAAAACCGTGATGCTTATAAAAATTACGATCTTCAATGGAGATCGTTGCGTTTTGCACATCCTCTGAAACGTGATCAAGAGAAACCCAATGCCTGATCTCTCCCTGTGGATTGGTAGCACCAAAAATTTCCCCATCGTCGGCTAGAAAAAGAGAGGATTTTGGAACAACGAGTGGAGGCGGCCCCAGAACCTTCGCATAAATAAATACCGCACTGACCATGATAAAACCAATAATGGTGGCAAGCAGAGACAAGAAAAATAAAGCTCTTGCATATTTTTTTGTTTTTTCAAAATGGTTTCCTGTCAAAATTTCCATCGTTTGTTCACCTCTCTTAAATGACAATATTTTCTGCATTTCCCGAACTCCTTATTCTTATTTTTGGAAAAAAGAGAGGGGATTAAACGTTGTAGCCTAATAAAGAGAATACAGAGTAAAAAAATATTGAAATTTTGCTAGATTCCTCTATACTTTTTTCTTAGTGTAGAAAATAACGTTTGTATTCATCTACATAGGGAATGATTTTTAAAAGAGAGTGTTTAAGTTTTAACCATAGAAATTTACGAATGCAGATTGAAAGGATGAGTTAATATGGGTGGATTCTGGTTTACTGAAAAACAAACAGATCATTTTGGAATTACAATGAAGGTAAAAAGAACCTTACATACTGAAAAAACGGAATTTCAGCAATTAGACATGGTGGAAACAGAAGAGTGGGGCAACATGCTTCTGCTTGATGGCATGGTTATGACTAACCAAAAGGATGAGTGGGTCTATCACGAAATGGTTGCCCATGTTCCGTTATTTACACATCCAAACCCTGAAAATGTATTAGTTGTCGGCGGCGGAGACGGAGGCGTTATTCGCGAAGTCCTTAAACACCCAAGCGTGAAAAAAGCGACTTTAGTTGAAATTGACGGAAAAGTAATCGAGTACTCTAAAATATATTTGCCGGAGATTGCTGGGCAATTAGAAGATCCTCGCGTCGATGTTCAGGTAGATGATGGCTTTATGCATATCGCTCAAAGCGAAAATCAATATGACGTGATCATGGTCGATTCCACAGAACCAGTAGGACCAGCGGTTAATTTGTTCAGCAAAGGTTTTTATGCGGGAATTGCCAAAGCTTTAAAAGAGGATGGTATCTTTGTAGCGCAAACCGATAATCCATGGTTTAAAGCGGACCTGATTCAACAAGTGTTTAAAGACGTAAAAGAAATTTTTCCAATAACACGCCTATACACAGCCAATATCCCAACATATCCAAGCGGATTATGGACTTTTACGATCGGATCGAAAAAACATGATCCGCTCGCAGTAGAGGACAGCCGTTTTCACGATATCGAGACCAATTACTATACAAAGGAATTGCATAAAGCTTGCTTTGTGCTGCCAAAGTTCGTAAAAGATTTAACGGAATAAGAGAGGGGAAAGAAAATTAATGCGTTTTGATGAAGCCTATTCAGGTAATGTTTTTATTAAAAGTTATCCTAGCTTTGAAGAAAGCAAGGCCGTTATTTATGGAATGCCAATGGATTGGACCGTCAGTTTTCGTCCCGGCTCCCGTTTTGGTCCGGCACGAATTCGCGAGGTTTCTCTAGGATTGGAAGAATATAGTCCGTACCTAGATAAGCATTTAGAAGAAGTCAAATACTTCGATGCAGGCGATATTCCATTACCGTTTGGAAACCCGCAAAGAAGCTTGGATATGATTGAAGAATTTGTTGGCAAGGTTCTAGATGAAGATAAATTTCCGCTTGGCTTAGGCGGGGAGCACTTATGTACATGGCCTGTTTTTAGAGCCATCCATAAAAAATATCCTGATTTTGCTGTGATTCATATTGATGCTCATGCAGACTTACGCGAGGAATATGAAGGAGAGCCGCTATCTCACTCTACCCCAATCCGCAAAGTCTGTGGCCTGATTGGACCTGAAAACGTGTATTCCTTTGGGATTCGTTCTGGGATGAAAGAAGAATTCCAATTCGCAAAAGAGTCTGGCATGTACATGGCTAAATTTGATGTAGCAGTACCGCTTAAGGAAGTTCTGCCAAAGCTTGCCGGAAGAAACGTCTATGTCACCATTGACATTGATGTATTAGACCCCGCTCATGCCCCTGGCACAGGTACAGCGGAAGCAGGCGGGATTACCTCCAAGGAAATGCTGGAGGCCATTACGCTCATTGCCAATTCTGACGTTAATGTAATTGGAGCTGATATTGTCGAAGTCGCTCCAGCTTATGATCACTCTGAACAAACCCAAATCGCTGCCAGCAAATTTCTGCGTGAAATATTGCTTGGCTGGGTATAACAATAACATGCGCACCCGGTTTAAATACGCTTAACCGGGTGTTATTTTTTTATGAAACAAAGGTATGAAACAAAGGGACGGTTCTTCTGTTTCAATTAGAAATCGATTAATCTTTTAGAAGGACTCTAAAGACCTAAATCCGGGAATAACGATACAAGAAAGTCCTTTAGAAGGGGTCTCAAAGCCAAATTCACGATATTGATTCTGGAAATGTCTTTTAGAAGGATTCTCAAGACCCAAATTCAGGGAATATCAATGAATGAAAGTCCTTTAGAAGGGGTCTCAAAGCCCAAAACCATGCATTGAGTGCAAGAAAAGTTCTTTAGAAGACTCTCATCCACTAAATAAATGCCAAAAAATCATAGACATTGCGATTACATTTAATTAAATTTATACTAATAAAGTTATCCATTCTTTCTTAAGGGGGAATTCATTTCTCTCGCTCGAACAGGAAACAGGAGGTTTTTCTTTGACTGAGGTTGAACAAAATGTCAAAATCACACTTCACAATGAAATCAAACGGGATCAGGAAGTAGAAAACTATGAATTAACTGTCTTTGGGCAGTATTATAAAAAAGGGAACAGTGAATTTTTAAAATATGAGGAAGCCCTAGAGAACGGGATGGTGAAAACCATTCTGAAGTGGACTGGTGATGAGACGGCTCTAGTTTTGCGCAACGGTGCCGTTTCAATGAGGCTAGAGCACAGAATCAAAGAAACCACACGCGGCAGCTACGAGCATCAGTATGGGAGGCTTCCGCTTGAGGCATATACGACCGCTATCAGCCATTCTGTCCAAAATCAAGTCCACACGCTTCAGCTTCGGTATGACTTAAATGTGCAGCAATCATATGTTGGTACATATAATATGACATTCACGTTTCAGGAGGTCTAAGCATGAGTATAGTGAACGAGGTTCAAGAACAAATCAAGCAAGAGATAAAAAATGCATGTGTAAAAGCTGGTCTTGCAAAAGCAGAAGAAATCCCTGATGTAATATTAGAAACACCAAAGGATAAAGAACATGGGGATTACGCAACCAATATGGCGATGCAGCTCGCACGTGTTGCAAAAAAAGCGCCGAAACTAATTGCTGAATCCATTAAAGCAGAGTTTGATCTATCGAAAACCTCTGTTGAAAAAATTGAAATTGCCGGCCCAGGTTTTATTAACTTTTATTTGAACAATCAGTATTTAACCGAACTGGTTCCAACTATTCTAAAAGCAGGAGAAGCTTACGGGAAGTCGAATATTGGACAAGGCAGAAAGGTTCAAGTTGAGTTTGTCTCGGCAAACCCAACCGGGGATCTCCATCTAGGGCATGCTCGCGGAGCAGCAGTAGGAGATTCACTCTGCAATGTTCTCGCCAAAGCTGGCTTTAACGTTTCCCGTGAATACTATATTAACGATGCCGGAAATCAAATCCATAACCTCGCTTTATCTGTAGAAGCCCGATACTTCCAAGCGCTTGGTATTGAGCGTGATCTTCCAGAAGACGGCTATTATGGTGAAGATGTCATTCAAATCGGAAAGCGGCTCGCTGATGAATTTGGCGATAAATATGTAAATGCAGATGAACAAGAACGCTATGAATTCTTTAGAGAATATGGATTAAAATATGAGCTTGAAAAACTTAAAATAGACCTAGAAAATTTCCGTGTGCCATTTGATGTATGGTACTCTGAAACGTCTCTCTATAAAAATGGGAAAATCGATGAAACTCTCGCGAAGTTAAGAGAGCTTGGCCATATTTATGAAGAGGGTGGAGCGGTTTGGTTCCGTTCTACCCAATTCGGCGATGACAAAGACCGCGTTTTAGTAAAAAATGATGGAACCTACACGTATTTAACGCCAGACATTTCCTACCATGAGGATAAATTTGCCCGCGGTTTTGAAACGTTAATAAATATTTGGGGTGCTGACCACCACGGCTATATTCCTAGAATGAAAGCAGCGATGGAAGCGCTCGGCCACAATCCAGACGACTTAGAAGTAGAAGTCATTCAGCTCGTTCACTTATATAAAAACGGCGAAAAGATGAAAATGAGCAAAAGAACCGGTAAAGCGGTCACGATGCGTGAGCTTGTTGAGGAAGTCGGCTTGGATGCGGTCCGTTATTTCTTTGCAATGCGCGGTGCCGATACTCACTTAGACTTTGACTTAGATTTGGCAGTGTCCCAATCTAATGAAAACCCGGTTTACTATGCCCAATATGCCCACGCCCGGATTTGCAGTATCTTGCGTCAGGCTGAGGAAATGGGAATAACTGATGAGCAGGCCGACTACTCATTAATTGGAAGCGAAAAAGAAATCGAGTTATTGAAAAAGCTAGGGGAGTTTCCGCAAGTGATCGCGGAAGCAGCCCTAAGAAGAATTCCGCATCGGATTGCGAACTATATCCAAGACCTGTCTTCTTCGTTCCACAGCTTTTACAATAGCAACAAGGTATTAGACCAAGAAAATCTAGAGGTAAGTAAAGCACGTTTGGCACTAATTAAAGCTGTACAAATTGCACTGCAAAATGCGTTAAAGCTAATAGGGGTTTCGGCTCCAGAGAAAATGTAAGCTCAGATGACCAGGAACAGTAGCAGGATGCTGTTTCTGGTTATTTTTTTGGCTGGTGTTTTAAAAGGGATGATGAGTTCTGATAAACGAGTGCCGAGTTCGGTAAAACGGTTCTGAGTTCGGAAATAGGGTGTTCGAGTTCGGTAAAACGGTTCTGAGTTCGGAAATAAGGCGGCCGAGTTGGGTAAAACAGTTCTGAGTTCGGAAATAAGGCGGCCGAGTTCGGTAAAACGGTTCTGAGTTCGGAAATAGGGTGGCCGAGTTGGGTAAAACAGTTCTGAGTTCGGAAATAAGGCGGCCGAGTTCGGTAAAAAAGTTCTGAGTTCGGAAATAAGGCGGCTGACTTCGGTAAACAGTTCTGAGTTCGGAAATAAGGTGGCCGAGTTCGGTAAAACAGTTCTGAGTTCGGAAATAAGGCGGCCGACTTCGGTAAAACAGTTCTGAGTTCGGAAATAAGGTGTTCGAGTTCGGTAAAAAAGTTCTGAGTTCAGAAATAAGGTGGCCGAGTTCGGTAAAACGGTTCTGAGTTCGGAAATAGGGCGGCCGACTTCGGTAAAAAAGTTCTGAGTTCAGAAATAAGGTGGCCGAGTTCGGTAAAACAGTTCTGAGTTCAAAAATAGGGTATTCGACTTCGGTAAAACAGTTCTGACTTCTGAAATAGGAGTCTTGAGTTCGGTTAAATGTTATCTAAGTTCGGTAAAATCAATCTGAGTTCGTTAAATAGCTTTGAGTTATGAAAAAACGGTTCAAAGTCATGAAAAAACCGCCAATTTTATCATATAAAGCATGCCCTCATCTGCCTGCCCACCAGCAAAATCCCCGCACATCCTCTCATAAAACCCCCACAAAAAAGGAAACCTATCGTGAAGAACAACAATAGTCATTTAAAACGGAGGTTTCTGCCATGAAAGAGGTAATTTTAGCACTGCTGACAGGATTTATTGTCGGGATTATTTTTGCCGGGTTCCGCTTGCCGATACCAGCTCCGCCTGCCTTTGCAGGGGTATCGGGGATTATTGGTATTTATCTCGGTTTTAAAGTGTTTGGCTGGATTAGTCCGATCTTTTTAAACTGGTTTAAATAAAAACACAAATTCCTCAAAGCTGAATGGCCCCGCCGCGGATTCTCTTCACCCCTCGGATCCGGCTCAAATCCTCCACTAATTTTAATAGCGCGAGATCTTTTGCCTTTGCTTCTATCATAATGTCGACATCTTCGCCAAAGTCTTTCAAGAGAGACAACAAAGGCTTGATAAACTCAATATCCAGATAGTCGGCATGCGCCCGGTATTGTTTTTCAGATTTCGGCGAGGATAAGTGGAGCATAGGTGGAAAGGCATCGTTTTTCCACATGTCAAAAACATAGGGCAATATTTCTTCAATGGAATATCCCCCAGTATTCGCCATATAGTGATGGTAATCAAACACAAACGGAATCCCTACCTTTTCACATACCTCAATCGTTTCCATCGCATTATACGTTTTATCATCGTTTTCAAGGGTCATTCTTTGTTTCACCGAATCTGGCAGTTGTTTCATATTATTATAAAATTGCTGAATCGCACTTTCCTTATCTCCGTAAGTCCCGCCAATATGAATGTTCATTCTTGCCTCGTCTGCAATTCCCATCGCCTCAAGCATTTTATAGTGATACTTCATATTCTGAACAGCATTTTTCGTTACGGTTTGTTTTGGACTTGTAAATAAAGTGAACTGGCTGGGGTGAAAGCTAACCCGCAGCCGATGCTTTTTAACGAAATCACCAATTTCCTGCCACTTAAACCTAAAGGGGGTAATAAAATCCCACAGAACCTCAGGATGAGTCGCAAGCGGGACAAGCGCACTTGAAAAACGATATATTTCAATCCCGTGAGCGACAATGAAATAAAGGATTCGGAGGGTGTGATCCAGGTTATGGCCCGTAACGGACAAAAGCTTATCCATCCGTTCCTGTACGGGCAATTTCTGAAATCGTGTAAACGTAACGGTTTTGGAAGGCGTGACATCCCATAGACTTAAACTATTTGCAACAAAACCAAATCGGATAATCATGATAGCTCCTTAAAGAAAATGAGAGATAGATTGGGCAATCCATTCTTTGCAGTTGCGGAAAAAATTAGGCTGATTTAATTGCCTAAGTGTTAGCCGGCTGGAATGACTAATATCCTGAAGCAAAAGGCTTTTAGCATGAGCAACAACAGTAGGGTCATATATATAACAATTGAGTTCATGATTTAAAAACAAACTCCGGTTATCAAAATTAGCGGTTCCGATATCGCAATCCGAGTCATCTCTTATCAAGATTTTGGCATGGAAAAAGCCGGTCTCAAATTGGTATACGTGAGCCCCTTTTTTTAACAGCTTTCGAAAGTAAGGATACGAAGCTTCCTGGACAAGTGCATGGTCACTAAGTTTTGGAACAACAATCGTAATTTCGACTCCTCTGTCTAATGCATCTGATAGGGCATCAAATAAAGGAGCGCTGGGAACAAAATAGGGAGAACCAATATAAAATGATCTCTTAGCGCCATTGATAAAGCGTATATAAATCGCTTCAAGCTCAACCCCCTCTGTCGCAGAAAAGCGGTGTTGGGACGTACCCTTCGGCAGCGGAGGAAAATATCGTGGATCTTTCTTCACTTTTTCCTTTGTCGCTAATGTCCAATCTGCTAAAAACTGCATTTGTAAATCATGAACACCTTCACCTTGGAGTTTCAAATGATAATCGCGCCATGGAGATAGCTTTGGATCTCCGCCAATATATTCCTTTCCAATGTTATACCCGCCAACATACCCCGCTTTTCCGTCAATCACGGTAATTTTGCGATGGTTTCTTTTTTGCAGGGTATAAAAGAAAAAAGGAAATCGCGGAACATGGCAAAAGGCAAACTGAACATGATTCCTCTTTAACTTTTCCCTATAATTTCGTTTGAAACCGAAGCTTCCAATCCAGTCCAATAACAGTCGGACTTCTACACCAGATTTGGCTTTATCCTCTAAAATCTGCAAAAATCTCTCACTAAAGGCATCATTTTGTACGATGTAAAACAGCACATGGATATGATCGGTGGCAGTTTCTAGCTCCTTAAATAGGTCTTCGAACAAATCGGTTCCATCTGTAAAGATACGTATATCGCTTTTCCGCTCAGGAAAATTTAATTTTTTTAGCTCTTTTACATGACGTTTTCGTCCATATGTAAAGTCAAGATACAGCCATAGACATATCAGTACCAGGATAAAGAATAGGATAGAAAAGATCATGTATGAAAGCTCCTCTTTTTCTGGTCTTAAGGCTTTACGTAGTATTCCCGAAACGCAACAAAATAAGCGAAATAAGAGAGTGAGTAAAAAGGATGAAACCGATGCACAAACATACTTTAAAGGGACAAATTTAGAATGAAAATCATGATAAAAGTATCAAAAGACATATTGACTGAATGCTCATTCATTATATAATAGTGGTAAGGATTCAGAAAATTTATTGTTTTTCATACAAAGAGAAGAAAGGGGAGGGGACGCATGACACCATTATTATGGGTGAACTTTGCTGCATTTTTAATTGTAACCGCTTACGCAGTAAGCCTCTTTGTATACGTTGTTAAAACTCGAATTGCTTATATTCGATTAGGGAAAAAGGTAGAATTCGATCAGCGCCTAAAAGAAAGACTTGAAAAAATTTGGGTCAATGTGTTTGGACAAAAGAAGCTATTAAAGGATAAGAAAAGCGGAATCATTCACGTTATGTTTTTCTATGGATTTATCCTTGTCCAATTTGGAGCGATTGATTTTATCTGGAAGGGAATTGCACCTGGATCTCATCTTCCGCTAGGACCTTTATATCCAGGTTTTACGTTCTTTCAAGAACTAGTGACATTTATGATTTTAGTGGCCGTTGTCTGGGCTTTCTATCGTCGATACATTGAAAAGCTTGTCCGATTAAAAAGGGGTTTTAAATCAGGACTTGTTCTTATCTTTATTGGGGGTCTCATGCTTTCTGTTCTATTTGGAAATGGAATGGGCATGATCTGGCACGGATATGAGGCAGCTTGGACTGAGCCGATTGCAACGTTAATTGCCCTCAGCTTTTCTTGGGTGGGTGAAACAGCCGCAGTTGTCCTGTTCTATATCGCATGGTGGATTCACCTCTTGTTCTTGCTGGCTTTCTTAGTTTATGTACCGCAATCAAAGCATGCTCACTTAATCGCAGGACCAGCCAACGTCTTTCTAAACAGGCTGGAACAGCCTGGCAAGCTTGCCAAAATCAATTTTGAAGATGAAACGCAAGAAACATTTGGGGTAGGAAAAATACAAGATTTTACACAGAAACAGCTTGTCGACCTTTACGCATGTGTAGAATGTGGCCGCTGTACCAATATGTGTCCGGCAACAGGAACCGGCAAAATGCTGTCACCGATGGATTTAATCACAAAGCTGCGTGATCATTTAACAAACACGGGAGCCGCCATAACATCGAAGCAGCCATGGGTTCCTGCCTATGCCTTTTCGAATACATTAGGAAATCAGCTGGCAGTAGCCTCAGCAGGAGCCGGGGCTAATGAGTCCGCAGCTGCAGCTGAATATAACCCAAGTTTGATTGGCGATGTCATCACTGAAGAGGAAATTTGGGCTTGTACGACTTGCCGAAATTGCGAGGACCAATGCCCAGTCATGAATGAGCACGTCGATAAAATTATCGATTTAAGACGTTACCTCGTTTTAACAGAGGGGCGGATGAATCCGGATGCACAGCGCGCGATGCAAAATATTGAGCGCCAAGGAAATCCATGGGGCTTAAATCGAAAAGAAAGAGAAAATTGGCGTGAAGCACGGGAAGATGTCCATATTCCAACTGTGAAGGAAATGAAGAAATCCGGAGAAGAGTTCGAGTACTTATTCTGGGTTGGTTCCATGGGTTCGTTTGATAATCGCAGTCAAAAAATCGCTTTATCCTTTGCTAAGCTTTTAAATCAAGCTGGCGTTAAGTTTGCGATTCTAGGTAACAAGGAAAAGAACTCTGGCGATACACCGCGCAGGCTCGGAAACGAGTTCCTCTTCCAGGAACTTGCAGCAAACAACATCGAAGAATTCGAGAAAAATGAGGTTAAAAAGATCGTTACTACCGATCCGCATGCTTATAACATTTTTAAAAATGAATACCCTGACTTTGGTTTAACAGCAGAGGTTTATCACCATACAGAGGTTCTTGCTCAGCTAGTCAAAGAAGGAAGACTTACGCCGAAGTATGAAGTTCAGGAAACGATCACCTTCCACGACTCCTGCTATTTAGGGCGTTACAACGAAGTATATGACCCGCCGCGCGAAATTTTAAAATCGATTCCTGGCGTTACGCTGGTCGAGATGGAGAGAAACCGTGAACGGGGAATGTGCTGCGGAGCAGGTGGAGGATTAATGTGGATGGAGGAAGAAACCGGGCACCGGGTCAATGTTGCCCGGACAGAACAGGCACTGGCAGTTTCACCATCCGTAATCAGCTCCGGATGTCCATACTGTTTGACGATGCTTTCAGATGGAACGAAAGCAAAAGAAGTAGAAGACTCAGTTGGAACATATGACGTAGCAGAAATTTTAGAAAGAGCTGTCTGCGGCGAAGCGTCTCAGCTGGTTTCATAAAGGGATTTTTGGGGGGAGATTCATTTCTTCTCCTCCTATTTCATATTAAATAGTAAGCGTTTCCATTTTGAGTTCAACATGAACTCGCTTCTTTTTACACCTGTCTTGAGCGAGCGTTCAGTCAAAACCTAAATAATGGGGTACATTCCCTTCTGCAAGTTTCTATGTATCGTATCTCGGACCGGACATAGGATCCGTTATTTCATGAAAATCAAGGTGATCCGAGGGGTTCGCGGACATTAGATCAGTTATTTAAGCTTTTTTATAAAAAAATGCCCTTATTTACACCAAATAACGGAACCAGTGTCCGCTCAGTTTAAAAAAACCCTGCTTTTTAGATGAATAACGGAACCAATGTCCGTGTAACACCATGATTGCCATAAAAATTTACAAAACCAACTAAATAAGGAGTGGAGAAAAATGAAAACGGTAATTTTGGATGGGGCAAGAACACCAATTGGAAAGCTTGGAGGAGCTATTAGTACGCTGACCGCCTCCGAATTAGGCGGGATTGCTATTAAGGAAGCCCTTAATCGGAGTCAGGTCAGACCCGAAGAAGTAGGGACAGTCATGATGGGATCTGTATTGCAAGGAGGGCAGGGCCAATTGCCATCGCGGCAGGCAGCCCGCTACGCCGGTCTTCCATGGGAAGTCAAAACCGAAACGATCAACAAAGTCTGTGCTTCTGGAATGAGGAGCGTTACACTTGGAGACCAGCTAATCCGCCTAGGGGAAGAGGAGACAATCGTTGCGGGCGGTATGGAGTCGATGAGTCATGCTCCCTATATATTAACGAAAGCACGCTTTGGCTATCGCATGGGTGATGCACCTATAAAAGATTTAATGATTCATGACGGCTTAACTTGCAGCTTTACCGGCGTCCATATGGGAACCTACGGCAATAGTACTGCGACCGAGTTTAATATTTCGAGAGAAGAACAGGATGCCTGGGCGCTAAGAAGCCATCAGCGTGCAGTAGCTGCGACTAAGAATGGAATTTTACAAGAAGAAATCGTTGCGGTTGAGATTCCGCAAAAGCGCGGAGAAGCCATAAAAGTAACAGAAGATGAATCTCCGCGGGCTGATACGTCCTATGAAAAGCTGTCCAAATTAAATCCAGTGTTTGACAGGGCGGGAACGATTACGGCAGGCAACGCTCCAGGAGTGAACGACGGTGCTTGTGCAATGGTACTGATGAGCGAAGAAAAAGCGAAGCAGGAAGGACGGACTCCACTTGCTTACATTATTGCTCATACAGCGCTAGCAGCAGAAGCAAAGGATTTTCCAAAAACACCGGGTCTTGTCATCAATCAGCTTCTAGAAAAAACGGGAAAAAAAGTGGCTGAAATAGATTTATTCGAAATTAACGAGGCCTTTGCAGCCGTTACATTAGCGAGCAAACAAATCGCAGGACTAGACGAAGACAAGATTAATGTTAACGGCGGGGCCGTCGCACTTGGCCATCCGATTGGGGCGAGCGGTGCAAGAATCATTTTAACACTGGCCTATGAGCTTAAAAGACGCGGCGGTGGCATCGGGATTGCTGCGATTTGCTCGGGCGGCGGTCAGGGAGATGCAGTTATGATCGAAGTTCCTAAAACAAAATAATAGATTCATAGAGAAGGAGAGTGTCTTATGACAGTTCAAAAGGTAATGGTTGTCGGAGCCGGACAAATGGGATCTGGTATTGCTCAAGTTTTTGCTCAGTCAGGCTTTCAAGTCATTTTAAATGATATCAAGCAAGAGTTTGTCGAAAGAGGACTTGGTGTGATTACAAAGAATCTGACGCGCCAGGTTGAGAAAGCAAGAATGACAGAAGCAGATAAATCAGCCATCCTAGCCAGAATTGTGGCCTCAACATCTTTGGAAGACGCAAAAGACATAGATTTAGTAATTGAAGCAGCGGTTGAAAACATGGAAGTAAAAACCAAAATCTTTTCACAGCTAGATCAGCTGGCACCAGAGCATGCGGTTCTCGCAAGCAATACCTCCTCTCTTCCAATTACAGAGATTGCCGCTGCGACAAAACGGCCGGAGCAAGTGATCGGGATGCATTTTATGAACCCGGTTCCGGTGATGAAGCTTGTTGAAATTATTCGCGGTTTGGCTACAACAGATGAAGTGTACCAAACGATTGAAGATATCACGAAAAAACTGCAAAAAGTACCGGTAGCCGTCAACGACTTTCCAGGCTTTGTTTCGAACCGTGTCCTTATGCCGATGATAAACGAGGCAATCTATACGCTCTATGAAGGGGTCGCTACAAAGGAAGCGATTGATGAAGTAATGAAGCTTGGAATGAATCATCCGATGGGACCCTTGACACTCGCAGATTTTATTGGCTTAGATACGTGCCTCTATATTATGGAGACGCTCCATGAAGGCTTTGGCGATGATAAATATCGTCCATGTCCACTCCTCAGAAAATATGTAAAAGCCGGATGGTTAGGCAAGAAAACAGGAAGAGGTTTCTATACCTATGAGAGCTAGTTCAGGTGTAATCAATCGCGAGGTGAACAGCATGAATCTTCAGTTTACTGAAGAACAGCAGATGATGAGGAAAATGGTGCGTGAATTCGCTGAGGCTGAAATCGCCCCTTTTGTAGAGCGGATGGAAAAGGGGGAGTTTCCACACTCCATACTTAAAAAAATGGGGGAGCTAGGATTAATGGGGATTCCAGTTCCGCAAAAGTATGGCGGGGCTGAAATGGATTTTATCTCTTATATCATGGCGATAGAGGAGCTTTCAAAAGTAAGTGCAACCGTTGGTGTAATTTTATCGGTACACACATCGGTTTCGACTTATCCAATTTTGCACTTTGGCTCGGAGGAACAAAAGCAAAAATACGTTCCAAAGCTTGCATCTGGAGAATATCTTGGGGCCTTCTGTCTGACAGAACCCAGTGCCGGATCAGATGCAGCCAGTCTCAAAACGAAGGCGGTTTTAAATGGAGACCACTACATCCTAAATGGGTCAAAGGTATTTATTACAAATGGAGGAGCAGCGGATCTTTACATTGTCTTTGCTTCAACGAATCCGCCACTCGGCAGCAAGGGAATTACAGCGTTTATTGTAGAAAAGAATACGCCGGGCTTTCATATTGGCAAAGACGAAAAAAAGATGGGGCTTCATGGTTCAAGAACGGTTCAATTAACGTTCGAGGACATGAAAGTACCTGTTGAAAATCGCCTTGGTGCAGAGGGTGAAGGTTTTAAGGTAGCGCTGAATAATCTCGAAGCAGGGAGAATTGGAATTGCGGCCCAAGCACTGGGTATTGCAAAAGCTGCTTTTGAAAAGGCGGTTGATTATTCAACGGAGAGATACCAGTTTGGAAAGCCGATTGCAGCAAATCAGGGGGTCGGCTTTAAGATAGCAGATATGGCAACAGCGATTGAATCAGCGAAGCTGCTTGTCTATCGTGCGGCTTACTTAAGAGCCAATGGAATCCCATGTAAAAAAGAGGCTTCCATGGCTAAGCTTTTCGCTTCCAAAACAGCGGTTGACGTCACAACTGAAGCAATTCAAGTGTTTGGCGGGTATGGATATACAGAGGAATATGAGGTAGAACGCTATTTTAGAGATGCAAAAATTACAGAAATCTATGAGGGAACTTCGGAAATTCAACGAATCGTGATTAGTAAAGAGCTTTTACAAGATTAGGGGGAACAGGGTATGAACTTTAAACTTTCAGAAGAACACGAAATGATTCGAAAAATGGTTCGCGACTTTGCTGAAAACGAGGTGGCGCCTTCAGCAGCCGAAAGAGATGAAGAAGAACGATTTGACAGAGAAATCTTTGATAAGATGGCTGAACTCGGGCTAACAGGTATTCCCTGGCCAGAAGAATACGGCGGGATTGGCAGTGATTATTTAGCCTATTGTATAGCGGTTGAAGAGCTCTCCAGGGTGTGCGCTTCTACAGGAGTAACCTTATCAGCCCATACATCTCTTGCTAGCTGGCCGATCTATAAGTTTGGTACAGAAGATCAAAAACAGAAGTATTTAAAGCCGCTTGCCCAAGGAACAAGCATCGGCGCGTATGGATTAACTGAGCCCGGCTCTGGCTCCGATGCCGGCGGGATGAGAACAACCGCGAGGAAAGACGGGGACCATTATATTCTCAATGGTTCGAAGATTTTTATTACAAATGGCGGAGTCGCAGATATCTATGTCGTATTTGCTTTAACAGACCCAACCAGCAAACATAAAGGAACGAGCGCCTTCATTATTGAAAAGGATTTTCCTGGCTTCAGTGTCGGCAAAAAAGAGAAAAAGCTGGGCATTCGTTCTTCTCCGACAACGGAAATTATGTTTGAAGATTGTAAGGTCCCTGCTGAAAATCTCCTTGGCAGTGAAGGGGAAGGCTTTAAGATTGCAATGATGACGTTAGATGGAGGCAGAAATGGGATCGCTGCGCAAGCAGTCGGGATTGCTCAAGGTGCCTTGGATGCTGCAGTAGGCTATGCGAAGCAAAGAGTACAATTTGGAAAACCGATTGCCGCACAGCAAGGGATTTCCTTTAAGCTTGCTGACATGGCGACTAATATTGAAGCCGCAAGACTATTGACCTATCAGGCGGCATGGCTCGAATCAAATGGTCTGCCATATGGAAAAGAATCGGCGATGTCTAAGCTGTTTGCCGGAGATACCGCAATGAAGGTAACAACAGAGGCGGTTCAAGTATTTGGCGGCTATGGGTATACGAAAGATTACCCGGTTGAAAGATTTATGCGTGATGCGAAAATTACGCAAATCTATGAAGGAACCCAAGAAATCCAGCGACTCGTCATTTCCCGCATGCTGACAAAAGATTAATAGATTTTATTTGGAACGCATTTTCAATAGATTGTTTCTCATTGTACTGCAGCTGAAATACACGAAGACTCATTTCCACTGCCTGATATAAATAAAAGATTGTAGCAGTGGAAAGTGGGAATAGCGAGCCAGGCGAGACCCCGCAGCGAGGCACGAGCGAGGAGGCTAAGCTGTCGTCCGCGGAAAGCGAAGTGTATTTCAGCTGAGAGTTAAACGACACAATCTTTCCTGATTAATGAAACTGGGGGTGTTTATACACGTTATGAAAAACGTTGAGGTGCATTCCTCTGTTAAAGATGAAAGGCTAATCAAAGTACGCCGTGACCAAATGATTAAAGGGGCTGTTTCCCTTTTTAAGCAGAAGGGGTTTCACAGAACGACAACAAGAGAAATTGCAAAGGCGTCTGGCTTTAGCATCGGAACACTTTATGAATACATTGAAAAGAAAGAAGATGTTTTATATCTTGTTGTCGATCGGATCTACGATGAAGTAAAGGAACGGTTAAAGGAATCGATTGATACGGCAATAGGCACAATTGAAGGCTTAAAATCGGCAATTGCGGCATATTTTCGCGTAATGGATGATATGCAGGATGAGGTTCTAGTCATGTATCAGGAGGCAAAGTCGCTGACCAAGGATGCCCTTCCCTATGTATTAAATAAAGAACTGCAAATGGTTCAGATGTTTGAAGACATTTTAAAACGCATGACGAAGCAGAAAGAAATCGCTATGTCTGAAAAAGAGATCCAATTATGCGCGCACAACATCTTTGTCCTCGGACAAATGTGGGGATTCAGGCGGTGGGCCCTTCATTCCATGTTTTCAATCGAGGATTATATCGATATGCAAACAAGCCTTATTTTAGATGGTCTTACAATACGGGAGAAAAAGGGGGATGAAAAATGACCATACAAACGGTTTATAAACCAAAACACCCAATCCGTTTCGTTACGGCATCCAGTTTGTTTGACGGTCATGACGCTTCCATTAATATTATGAGGCGAATTTTACAAGCCAGCGGTGCAGAGGTGATCCACCTCGGTCACAACAGGTCGGTAGAAGAGGTGGTTCGGGCTGCGATTCAAGAGGATGTGCAAGGAATTGCGATGTCGTCTTATCAGGGTGGCCATGTTGAGTATTTTAAGTATATGTATGATTTGTTAAAAGAGAAGGGTGCAGGTCATATCCGGATTTACGGCGGAGGCGGCGGTGTCATCCTTCCGCGTGAAATAAAAGAGCTTCATGAATACGGAATTGCCAGGATTTTCTCCCCGGAAGATGGCAGACAGCTGGGGCTTCAAGGAATGATAAATACGATGCTTGAAGAATGTGACTATCCGACGATTCGTCACATCGATAAATCCATCCTGGACCGGGTGAAGAGCGGTGATACAGCTGCAATTGCTTCTTGCATTACGCTTGCGGAATATGGTGTAGAGGAAGCGGAAGTATCCGCAGCCGTGGAAATCTTAGAGGAAGTTAAAGCTCAGGCAAACAATGTACCGGTTGTAGGAATTACAGGAACCGGCGGTGCGGGAAAGAGTTCATTAACGGATGAGTTAGTTCGCCGTTTCTTGCGCGAAATGCCTGAGAAGAAAATGGCGATTCTTTCTGTAGACCCTACAAAACGTAAAACCGGCGGAGCTTTATTGGGTGATAGAATCCGGATGAATGCGATTTTTTCCGATCGCGTCTATATGCGAAGTCTGGCGACGAGAGGGTCTCGCTCCGAAGTCTCATTAGCGATCAAGGATGCGATCTCGGTAGTAAAGGCTGCAGGGTTTGACTTAATCATTGTCGAAACGAGCGGAATTGGCCAGGGTGATGCAGAGATCGCAGGTATCGTTGATATTTCAATGTATGTAATGACTAGTGAATTTGGTGCTCCGTCCCAGCTGGAGAAAATTGATATGATTGATTTTGCTGACCTCATTGTCATTAATAAATTTGAACGCAAAGGGTCAGAGGATGCAAAAAGACAAGTTCAGAAGCAATTTCAAAGAAGTCATATGCTGTTTGAAAAGCTTTTAGACGAAATGCCAGTATACGGAACAATTGCGAGTCAATTTAATGACCCGGGAACCAACGCTTTATTTGCGGCGCTTATTGAGGTTGTCAATCAAAAGTGCGGGATGGAATGGCATACTTCCTTATCAAAGCATGAAGCGGTAGAGAAGCAAAATATTATCATCCCAACTGAACGCCGCTATTATTTAAGAGAAATTGTAGACACAGTCAGACGATACCATCAAATCGCGGAAGAGCAAGTAGAAATAGCCCGCCGTCTCTTCCAGATCGAAGGAGCGCTCCAGGCAGCTAAAGAAACAGAAGGAAATGAAGAGGTCATTCGATCTTTAGAGGCAATGAAGGAGCGGGTCGAAGAAAAGCTTACGTCTGAATCCAAGCGAATCCTTACCAATTGGGAACAGTTGAAGAGAAAATATAGTGCTGATCAGTTTGTAACAAAGATACGGGATAAGGAAATCGTAACCGAGCTTAAAACGAAAAGCTTGTCTGGTCTAGATATTCCGAAGGTGGCCTTGCCTAAATATAAGGATTATGGAGAAATCCTTAAGTGGGTATATAAAGAAAACGTGCCTGGAATGTTTCCGTTTACTGCAGGAGTCTTTCCGTTTAAACGGAAAGAGGAAGATCCGAAGCGGCAATTTGCCGGAGAAGGAACACCAGAACGAACCAACCGCCGTTTTCATTATTTATCAAAGGATGACCCGGCAAAACGTCTTAGTACGGCTTTTGATTCAGTTACTTTATATGGAGAAGATCCTGATTTCCGCCCCGATATTTTTGGGAAGGTTGGCGAAAGCGGTGTTAGTGTATGCAGCTTAGACGACATGAAAAAGCTATATGATGGCTTTGACTTATGTCATCCGCAAACTTCTGTTTCTATGACGATCAATGGCCCTGCTCCTATCATTTTAGCGATGTTTCTCAATACAGCGATCGATCAGAAAGTGCGTGCAAAAGAGGCGGAACTGGGCCGAACTTTAACAGTAGAAGAGTTTACAAATGTTAAAGCGGATACATTAGAAACAGTCAGAGGTACGGTGCAGGCAGATATTTTAAAAGAAGACCAGGGTCAGAACACATGTATCTTCTCGACCGAATTTGCATTAAAAATGATGGGTGATATTCAAGCCTATTTTATTGACCATAAAGTACGCAATTATTATTCCGTTTCGATTTCGGGCTATCATATTGCCGAAGCGGGAGCAAATCCTATTTCCCAGCTCGCATTCACATTGGCAAATGGATTTACCTATGTCGAATATTATTTGAGCCGAGGTATGAAGATTGATGATTTTGCACCAAACTTATCTTTCTTCTTCTCAAATGGACTAGATCCGGAGTATAGCGTTATTGGCCGGGTGGCACGGCGAATCTGGGCAATTGTCATGAAGCATAAATACGGAGCAAATGATCGAAGTCAAAAATTGAAATATCATATCCAAACATCAGGACGTTCCTTACACGCACAAGAAATTGATTTCAATGACATCAGAACCACTCTTCAGGCTCTTATGGCGTTACATGATAATTGTAATTCACTTCATACCAATGCATACGATGAAGCCATCACGACTCCTACAGAACAATCAGTCCGACGTGCGATGGCAATTCAAATGATTATTACGAAAGAACATGGTTTAACTAAAAATGAAAATCCGCTGCAGGGATCATTCATTATCGAAGAACTGACAGATCTTGTGGAAGAAGCGGTATTGAAGGAATTTGAGCATCTTAATGACCGCGGCGGTGTGCTGGGTGCGATGGAATCGCAATATCAGCGCGGCAAGATTCAGGAAGAATCGATGTATTATGAAATGAAGAAGTACTCTGGGGAATTGCCAATCATCGGGGTTAATACGTACTTGAATCCTGCCCCTCAATCTGAAGAAGAGTTAGATTCCATGGAAATTGCACGGGCATCAAGAGAAGAAAAACTGACTCAGATTGAAAATCTGCAAGCCTTCCAGAAAAAGCACGCAGATGTGTCTGATAAAGCGCTAGAGAGATTAAAGAAAGTTGCCTTATCTGGCGGGAACATATTTGAAGAATTAATGGAGACTGTAAAAGTGGCTAGTCTCGGCCAAATTACGAAAGCACTTTATGAAGTTGGGGGACAATACAGACGGAATATGTAAAGGTGAGGCAGGGCAAACTCGCGTGTTTTACCGCACAGAGTTTGTCCTTTTTCTCATATCTGTCCGGATTGTAAATCTTAGATTAAATTGAGCAAATTTCAGTTTTTTTAGTTCAAAAGTTGTAGTAGAGTAAAGGTAACAAAAGGTAAGGATTCTTCTAAAGCGTGAACATGGATATACGGCTAAAATTTGCTTCGTCAAAAAGGAGTGTGAATGCTGCATGAATATTTGGAAATGGACAAAACGAACGGTATTTACTGTAATTATTCTTGTGGCCTCACACCTTCTATATCAGATGCAGCTTGGGGCAATCCCTTGTTTGTTTTTATCGTTTTATCTTTTTAAACTCTCATGGAATGAATTTAAAAAAGGGAAAGCAGCTGCTTTTCCTAAACAAGAAGATGTTTTGGGAAATAAAACAAAATCATTTTAATTGATTTCAATTTGTAATTAAGGCAAAATAGCGCTAGCATAAAGGTTTAGAATTTGTTTATAATGATTAATATGGATTTTGGGGGAAGACAATCCCTCGCGTCTACATAGTGAAATGCTATTGATCTTGGAAAGGATGTGCGAGCATTTGAGTATAAACCAAAAATACGCAAAAGAAGAACTCCAAGAAATGTCGTTAATCGAGTTAGCCAATTTATTGCTTGTTGAAAATAAAGAGCCGATTCCATTTATTGACATCGTATCTGAAATCGCTTCAATTCTTGAGTTATCTGAAGAACAAATCCAAGATAGAATGCCTCAATTCTACACAGATATGAACATAGATGGCCGTTTTCTTTGCATTGGAGAAAATAAATGGGGTCTTAGAACTTGGTATCCGCTCGATCAAATTGAGGAAGAAACGGTTCCAACCATTCGTCCTAAGAAGAAGAAAGGCAAAAAAGTCGTGGACGATGATGATTTGGATATCGATGAATTTGATGATCTTGATGAAGAAGAAGACCTTGATTTCGATGATCTCGACGAGGAATATGAAGATGACGAAATCCTCGATGAAGACGAAGATGATGAAGAAGATGATGACGATTTCGATGATTTAACCGACGACGACGATGATGATGAAGATTTTGATGATGAGGAAATCATTGAAGACGAAGAATATGACCTGGACAATGATGATATCATCGATGATGACATTGAGCCGGAAGATGATGATGAATTATAATAGTCAATCTTGACATTCGGTACGAGTACTTGTAGAATTCTTTTTGGGCTCCTTAAAAAAGGACGTTCTAAAATTGCTGATTTAGCTCCCTTACAATTTTGTAAGAGGAGTTTTTTTATTTTTATGAGAGATAAGGAGTAAATGGTGGACATTGAATCAAAATAAAAGCTGTATCACCATTTTATGTATGGGCACTCATCTAGTCTTCTTCTTTTGATCAAAACCGTCATTCAATAGAAGCGAAGAGTTGATGGAACTTGTTCTGGACACACTCAAATTATAGGCAAAAACATGGGCCGTTTTAAAATTTGTCCTCTCAAAAAATCAGACGTGTGCCGTCCTTTCCCCTGTTAATGACGTAAAACTTTAAATAAATAGAACTCTGGAAGGAAGGGGATTTACGTGACGAAGTATATTTTTGTAACTGGAGGAGTTGTATCTTCTCTAGGGAAAGGGATCACTGCAGCATCTTTAGGGAGACTATTGAAAAATCGAGGACTGCAAGTGACCATTCAAAAATTTGATCCATATATCAATGTTGATCCAGGAACAATGAGTCCTTATCAGCACGGCGAGGTTTTTGTAACAGAAGATGGAGCTGAAACTGACCTTGATTTAGGACATTATGAGCGATTTATTGATATTAACTTAAACAAATTCAGTAACGTGACGACAGGGAAAATTTATTCGTCAGTTATTAAAAAAGAGCGCAGAGGGGAATACTTAGGCGGTACCGTTCAAGTAATCCCTCATATCACCAATGAAATTAAAGACCGTGTATTTCGTGCGGGAAAAGAAACCAATGCAGACGTGGTTATTACAGAAATCGGGGGAACGGTTGGCGATATTGAATCTCTTCCTTTCCTAGAAGCGATTCGCCAAATTAAGAGTGATGTAGGCCGCGATAATGTCATGTACATCCACTGTACACTTGTTCCTTACTTAAAAGCAGCAGGCGAAATGAAGACCAAACCAACGCAACACAGTGTAAAAGAGCTAAGAAGCCTCGGAATCCAGCCAAATGTCATCGTGGTTCGGACTGAAATGCCGATTTCTCAAGATATGAAGGATAAAATTGCCTTATTCTGTGATATCGATCCCAAAGCCGTAATTGAAGCAGGGGATGCTGAGATACTTTATGAGGTTCCGCTAGATCTCCAAAAACAAAATCTAGACACGATCGTCTGTGAGCATTTGAAACTTACTTGCCAGGATGCCGATATGACGGAGTGGCGCGGTCTTGTTGAAAAAGTTCGTAACCTATCGAAGAAGGTAAGAATCGGCTTAGTCGGAAAATATGTAGAATTGCAGGATGCCTACATTTCTGTTGTAGAATCCCTTAAGCATGCAGGCTATGTCTTTGATGCAGATATTGATATTAAATGGATAAATTCTGAGCATGTAGATGAATCCAATGTGGAAAAATTACTAAAAGATGTAGACGGCATTCTTGTTCCTGGCGGGTTCGGCGACCGCGGAATTGACGGGAAAATCGAAGCGATTCGATATGCGCGCGAAAACAAAGTTCCGTTCCTTGGAATTTGCCTTGGTATGCAATTAGCGTGCATCGAATTTGCCCGCAATGTAGTCGGCCTTAAAGGAGCGCATTCATCCGAAATCCAGCCAGATACACCATACCCGGTCATTGATTTGCTTCCGGAACAAAAGGATATCGAAGACTTAGGCGGTACTTTACGGCTTGGTTTATACCCTTGCAAAATTAACGAAGGCACACAAGCTATGAAGGCGTATAATGATGAAGTCATTTATGAAAGACATCGTCACCGCTACGAATTTAATAATGAATTCCGCCAGGCTTTAGAAGATAAAGGATTTGTATTTTCCGGCACAAGTCCAGACGGCAGATTGGTTGAAATTATTGAACTGAAAGATCACCCATGGTTTGTAGCATCTCAATTTCACCCAGAATTCACATCTAGACCAACGCGGCCTCAAGCCTTATTTAGAAACTTTATCGAGGCATCGATTAAATCGCATTCATAATATAAAACTGGAAAGGATCTGTCCCGATTAATGAAATCGGGGCAGACCCTTCTGTTATTCTTCTTCTAAAAACTCTCTTATGAGAAAGTGGATATGGTGGTAAATGAAGAGGGCAGTAATTCCTGTAGGAAAGCCAAAGCGGTTTCCGCTTTCATCAGGCATTAACCCTTTTGCCACTTTTAAATCGATAAACACATTCCCGACCGGTACGGCTTCTTCGTCTGTGCCTTTGTTAGCGACCAGCACAAACGGAATATCCGCTTTAGTAAATGCAGCGATGAATCTTTGGACAGCAGGATCTTCGGATGACCGTGAGAAAAGCCAAATCCGATCTGCGTGTGTAATCTCATCCAACTGATGTTCACTTAATTCCTTAGCCGTTTGTAATGGTTCTACCCCGTATAAAGCCTCTGCTGTGACTGCTTTAAGCTCTTGTTCTCCATATATATAAATCGAACCTTGTCCAGCCGGAGCCTGGGCCAGCAGCCGGGCCGCATCCTCAAATAAAAAGCCATTTTCCTCTGTCGACAACCGCTGGAACAATCCAGTTAGCTGAGTTGTAAACATCTTATTCATGACAAACCCCTCACAATCACATTTTTCCTAACCCCTATCTTAAGCTATTACAAATACCCATGCAAAACATTCGACAAATCTCGGGTTGTGCCTGTCACAGCCCAAAGTATTTTCGACAAATCTCGGGACGTGCTTGACACGCCCCAGATTTCTTCCCGAATTTTGGCCTTAAACCATTAAAATTGTGGAAAAAAAAGAAGGAATTAGCAGAATAAAAGGAGAAGTAAACCTATGGAGATTACAGAGATTCATTACATTAATTTACAGCAATCATTTTAGCGGATATCAATGCCGGTAATTGGTTTCAACTTTTGATGCTTTATGATGTAGTTACGATTAGGGAGGAGAGACGGAAGAATGAAAGAGAAAATTTTAATTGTAGATGATCAATTTGGAATTCGTATTCTTCTGAACGAAGTATTTAATAAGGAAGGATATCAGACCTTTCAGGCAGCAAATGGGGTACAGGCATTAGATATCGTAAAAAAACATTCTCCCGATTTAGTACTGCTTGATATGAAAATACCGGGCATGGATGGAATCGAAATTTTAAAAAGAATGAAAGTGATCGATCAGGATATTCGGGTCATTATTATGACTGCATACGGAGAGCTTGATTTAATTCAGCAGGCAAAGGATTTGGGAGCACTAACTCACTTTGCTAAACCATTTGATATTGATGATATTCGCTCTGCTGTCAGAAAATATCTCCCGCTCAAATCCAGTTAATTATTTTTTGAAAAATGTTGGCCAACCATAGATGTAATTCATAAACTTTCATAAGAAATTACATAATCAAGAAGGAGCTGACCATTTCCCACAACAATCGGGATTTGTGAAAATAGTCAAAGCTCCTCCTTTTTGTTATGATAAAGATGTTGATTTCTTCTTGAAATAGGAAATACTATTTTAAGTATGAATGCCGTATACATCGGTATATGCAGAGGTGTTTTGCAGAAGAAATCCGTACATATAAAGGAGGATATACGATGCCCTTAGTTTCTATGAAAGAAATGCTCATTAAGGCAAAAAACGAGGGATATGCAGTAGGTCAATTCAATGTTAATAACCTAGAATTTACTCAAGCGATTCTTCAGGCTGCCCAAGAAGAAAATTCACCGGTTATTTGTGGAGTATCAGAAGGTGCTGCCCGCTACATGGGTGGTTTTAAAACAGTGGTTGGAATGATCACAAATTTAATGGAAGAATATAAAATAACGGTTCCTGTCGCGATTCACCTTGATCATGGCTCAAGCTTTGAAATGTGTGCGAAAGCGATTCACGCTGGTTTTACATCAGTTATGATTGATGCTTCTCATCATCCCTTTGAAGAGAACGTCGCGATTACCTCTAAGGTTGTGGAATTAGCACATATACACGGAGTTTCTGTTGAAGCTGAACTTGGTACTGTTGGCGGACAAGAAGACGATGTTGTTGCTGACGGCGTCATTTATGCAGATCCCAACGAATGTAAAGAGCTAGTAAAGCGAACTGGTATTGATTGCCTGGCACCTGCATTAGGTTCTGTACACGGTCCTTATAAAGGCGAACCAAACCTTGGCTTTAAAGAAATGGAGGAAATCGGAAATACAACAGGGTTACCTCTAGTTCTTCACGGCGGAACCGGAATTCCGACAAAGGATATCCAAAGAGCCATCTCGCTGGGTACAGCCAAAATCAATGTAAATACAGAGAATCAAATTGCTTCTGCGAAGACAGTCCGCCAAGTTCTTGCAGAAAAACCAGAAATGTACGATCCACGTAAATATTTAGGACCTGCGCGTGACGCGATTAAAGAAACGGTAAAAGGAAAAATCCGTGAGTTTGGTTCTAACAATAAAGCTTAATAGAACATAAGTGAAGCCGCCTCTTAAATAGGGCGGTTTCGTTTCATAGAATGATGAAGGAAGGGGATGAAAGTAATGAAGTTTTTTATCGATTCTGCTAACATTCAGGAAATCAGGGAAGCAAATGACCTAGGAATTGTCGCGGGTGTAACAACCAACCCAACTCTTGTAGCCAAGGAAGGGGTATCCTTTCATGAGCGCTTAAAGGAAATTACCAAGATCGTAAGCGGATCTGTAAGTGCCGAAGTTATTGCCACAGATGCAGAAGGAATGATAAAAGAAGGGAAAGAACTGGCTGCGATTGCAGGCAATATTACGATTAAAGTCCCGATGACCGCTGAAGGGTTAAAGGCAGTTCATGCTTTTTCAAAAGAGGGCATTAAAACGAATGTCACCCTTATATTTAGTGCTAACCAGGCATTATTAGCGGCAAGAGCAGGGGCTACTTACGTTTCTCCATTCATCGGCAGACTAGACGATATCGGCTTTAACGGATTAGACTTAATCTCTGATATTCATGATATCTTTTGGACTCATGACATTGAAACAAAGATTATCGCTGCTTCTATCAGACATCCTCAGCATGTTACAGAAGCCGCTTTAAGAGGCGCCGATATTGCTACAATTCCTTACAAGGTAATCATGCAGCTGATGAAGCATCCGCTTACTGATAAAGGGATTGAAGCATTTTTAAAGGACTGGAATGATACGTTTGGCGGAAAGTAATAATCTCTGACTAAAGTCACAATTTTTTTATTTTTATCTGAATCTACTACATCTAAGATTCTTTTTTGTGTAAACTAAAAAGCGAGAGAGATTGTTCGGAATTTTTTGTTACTATACTTAAATGAGATCTAGGTAATTCCTTACTTGATAACGGGAGATTGCCGCGTGATCGATTCACTGCACATTTCAACCGTGCGTGAAGCTACTATGGGAAGGGAGTCAATCATGGAAAAGCTAAAAATTGCAGGAGCCTATCCGTTAAAAGGGCAAGTTAGAATAAGTGGAGCAAAAAATAGTGCTGTTGCTTTAATCCCCGCAACCATTTTAGCGGAATCACCTGTTACGATTGAAGGTCTGCCTGAGATTTCAGATGTGGGTAACCTGAAAGATTTATTAGAAGAAATCGGCGGTAAGATTGAGCTAAAAGATCAGGAAATGACAGTGGATCCAAGAAATATGGTGTCGATGCCGTTACCGAATGGAAAGGTGAAAAAGCTTCGAGCCTCCTATTATTTAATGGGTGCGATGCTGGGAAGATTTAAAAAAGCGGTAATCGGTCTGCCAGGGGGCTGCCATTTAGGTCCAAGACCGATTGATCAGCATATTAAAGGCTTTGAAGCATTAGGTGCAAAAGTAACAAATGAGCAAGGTGCGATTTACCTGAGAGCTGAAGAGCTTCGCGGTGCCAGAATCTATTTGGACGTTGTAAGTGTAGGTGCCACTATTAATATTATGCTCGCGGCTGTTCGTGCTAAAGGAAAAACAATTATTGAAAATGCAGCAAAAGAGCCTGAAATTATAGATGTAGCAACCCTATTAACCAGTATGGGCGCAAAAATTAAAGGTGCCGGAACCGATGTAATCAGAATTGAAGGAGTCGATCAGCTTAACGGTTGTCGCCACACCATCATTCCTGATCGAATTGAGGCAGGTACATATCTCATTTTAGCGGCAGCGATGGGTGACGGAGTGATTATTGACAATGTCATTCCTCTGCACTTAGAGTCTATTATCGCCAAACTAAGAGAGATGGGAGTCACTGTTGAAACCAGTGATGACCAAATTTTTGTCAGACGGGCAGAAAAAATGAAAGCCGTTGATGTGAAAACATTAGTTTATCCGGGCTTTCCAACTGATCTCCAGCAGCCTTTTACAAGTCTGTTAACATTAGCGGAAGGAACAAGTGTGGTTACAGATACGATCTATTCGGCCCGTTTTAAGCATATAGATGAATTAAGACGTATGAATGCTAATGTAAAAGTAGAAGGCCGTTCTGCAATTATTACCGGTCCTGTTCAGCTTCAGGGAGCCAAAGTGAAAGCGAGTGAATTAAGAGCCGGAGCCTCATTGGTGATTGCTGGCCTGATGGCCGAAGGAATTACTGAAATAACAGGTTTAGAACATATTGATCGTGGATATAGTCATTTAGTAGAGAAATTAAATGGGCTAGGTGCTACGGTTTGGCGCGAAAAAATGACGCAAGAGGAAATTGAACAACTAAAAAGTCAGTAATGTTGCAAGGTTTTCTTTATTACGGCAAATATAACCCTTTATCGGCTATTTAAGTAGGGCCACCTGGACTATTACAATAAGTACTTAAAAAAGATACAGAGAATAGCTGTAAAACATACAGTTATTCTCTGGTACTACTTCCTACTCACTTCCACGCCTGCTACTACATGGTTTAAAAAGCGATTGCAGAGAAATAGAGTGAAGATAGCCCCCACCTTACGAAAAAACCCCTAGAAATGATCTGTTTCAAAATTAAAATCAACAGATTCGTCCGAACGATAAAAAATTCTGATACAATAGCATATGAATACAGGCGACCATGAGGGAGGGCTTACAGACAAATGGAACGCAGTTTATCAATGGAATTAGTTCGTGTTACTGAAGGAGCCGCCTTAGCTTCTGCCCGATGGATGGGGCGTGGCCTAAAGGATGAAGCCGATGATGCAGCTACCAGTGCAATGCGAGACGTTTTTGATACAGTCCCAATGAAGGGAACCGTGGTAATCGGAGAAGGAGAAATGGACGAGGCTCCAATGCTATATATTGGCGAAAAATTGGGAACCGGTTACGGTCCTCGAGTCGATGTAGCAGTTGACCCGCTAGAAGGAACAAACATTGTCGCATCAGGGGGGTGGAATGCCTTAGCTGTCCTTGCGATTGCAGATAATGGCTGCTTGCTCCATGCTCCAGATATGTATATGGAAAAAATTGCGGTTGGCCCAGAGGCAGTTGGGCAAATTGATATCAATGCCTCTGTTTTGGACAATTTAAAAGCAGTAGCGAAGGCTAAAAATAAAGACATTGAGGATGTAGTAGCAACCGTTTTAAACCGTCCGCGCCATGATCAAATTATTAAAGAGCTTCGTGAAGCCGGAGCGAGAATAAAACTTATCAATGATGGAGACGTAGCTGGAGCTATTAATACTGCATTTGATCATACGGGTGTTGATATTTTATTCGGTTCAGGCGGAGCACCAGAAGGCGTTTTAGCGGCCGTTGCCCTCAAATGCTTAGGCGGGGAACTCCAAGGGAAACTATTACCGCAAAATGATCAAGAATTGGCTCGCTGTCAAAAGATGGGGTTAGATGTAAATAAAGTATTGTTAATGGACGACTTGGTAAAAGGAGACGATGCCATCTTTGCTGCAACAGGTGTTACAGACGGAGAATTGTTAAGAGGCGTTCAGTTTAAAGGTTCTTACGGTTTAACACACTCAGTTGTTATGCGTGCAAAATCCGGTACGGTTCGCTTTATCGATGGGAGACATAGTTTAAAGAAAAAACCAAACCTTGTCATTAAGCCTTCTTAATAAAATGGCTATGTTAAAGCTTGTTGTTGATTTGAGCGGAAGGCGCGAGACTCATTTCCACTAGTGGAAAGTGGGAAAAGCGAGTCAAGGGAGACCCCGCAGGCGCTTGAGCGCCGAGGAGGCTCCCAGACCGCCCGCGGAAAGCGAGCGCCTGTAGCGGAAATCAACAGGATCGTTTAACAAAGCCAATAAAGAAGAACTCGGATCAAAAGGGTCCGAGTTCCCATTATAGACTTTTTTCCTTTGACAAATACAAGGAATCGTTCTACGATAGATAAGGTTTCTGCTTATTACTTCGAAATTGAATCTCCAAAAAAATTAACCACCTTTCCGCCCATCCGTTTTTTTCAGGTCCTATTAAAAAAACTGAATGGCCTTCAAAGCAGATAAGTACTTTTTGGAGAGGGAGTACATTTTATTTATCACAACTTAATAAAAAAAGCGTGGTGCATGTAATGGAAGAATTAACAATAGCAGCTCTAGAGACGATGAAGTTAAAAGATCTGTATGAGTTAGCCAAAAAATATAAAATATCATATTATAGCAAGCTTACGAAAAAGGAACTAATATTTGCTATCTTAAAAGCACAAGCCGAGCAAGAAGGGTACTTCTTCATGGAAGGTGTCTTAGAAATCATTCAATCAGAAGGTTTTGGTTTCTTAAGGCCGATTAATTATTCACCAAGCTCTGAGGATATTTACATCTCAGCTTCACAAATCCGCCGATTCGATTTGCGAAATGGTGACAAGGTTTCAGGTAAGGTTAGGCCTCCAAAAGAAAATGAAAGGTACTTCGGTCTTTTACATGTGGAAATGGTCAACGGTGATGACCCTGAAACTGCAAAAGAGAGAGTCCACTTTCCAGCATTAACTCCTTTATATCCTGACCGCCAAATTAAATTAGAAACAACACCTCGTAACCTTTCTACACGGATTATGGATTTAATTGCCCCAGTTGGGTTTGGTCAGCGCGGTTTAATTGTTGCTCCTCCAAAAGCGGGGAAAACCATGTTACTTAAAGAAATTGCAAATGCGGTAACTACGAACCATCCAGAAGCAGAATTAATTGTCTTGCTTATTGATGAACGCCCAGAGGAAGTAACCGATATTGAAAGATCTGTAGCGGGGGATGTTGTAAGTTCTACCTTTGATGAAGTGCCAGAAAACCATATTAAAGTGGCGGAACTCGTATTGGAAAGAGCCATGCGTCTGGTTGAGCATAAGCGGGATGTCATTATTTTAATGGACAGTATTACTCGTTTAGCCCGTGCCTATAACCTGGTTATTCCGCCAAGCGGCCGGACTTTATCCGGTGGGATTGACCCAGCTGCTTTCCACCGTCCCAAGCGTTTCTTCGGGGCAGCGCGTAACATTGAAGAGGGCGGAAGTTTAACGATTTTAGCAACAGCTTTAGTGGATACAGGTTCCCGGATGGATGATGTCATTTATGAGGAATTTAAAGGAACCGGTAATATGGAGCTCCACTTAGATCGCCATCTGGCTGAAAGACGGATCTTCCCAGCCATTGATATTCGCCGGTCTGGAACCCGTAAAGAAGAATTGCTCATCGAGAAGGATCAGTTAGACAAACTATGGGCAATCCGCAAAACATTGTCCGACTCTCCAGATATCGCAGAAAAAATACTAAGACGCCTTCGCCAAACAAAATCCAACGAAGAATTTTTCGCACAGCTGGCCGAAGAAATGAAGCAAGGCAATAAAAAATCCCTTTTGTGAAACAAGGGGACGGTTCTTCTGTTTCACTTTGAGAAATGAGCGGACTCTCGGACAAAAACGGGTTTTTCTCATGAAGAATTATCCGTTTACTAGGGTTGCAAACTTACCGACCGCTTGTTATAATGGTAACAGTTTGTTTCAAAGGTTTGCAGACTGAATCTAGGTCTGTATGGTTATATAAACTCTGTTTCGAAATGATTCAGGGCGTAGAAGGAGTGGAAGAGAATGAAACAAGGTATCCATCCAGAATATAAAAAAGCGCTAGTTAAATGCGCATGCGGTAACGAATTTGAAACTGGTTCAGTGAAGGATGAAATTCGCGTAGAGGTTTGCTCTGAGTGCCATCCATTCTATACTGGCCGTCAAAAATTTGCATCTGCAGATGGACGTGTTGATCGATTCAATAAAAAATACGGCCTTAAGCAATAACATTCAAAACAGGCAAGCGCAATTTACTTGCCTGTTTTTTCTCTTTATACATAGTTAGTTTATTGAATTTTTAGTGTATAATACGAAACAAATAATGGGACATAACGTGTTCATATAGAAAAGAAGAAACGGGTTTGGAAGGAGCGGCAATGGATTATGTTTGTAGTAAAACAATCGGGCTGGATTGAGGTTATTTGTGGGAGTATGTTTTCAGGGAAATCCGAGGAATTAATTAAGAGGGTACGCAAGGCACAATTTGCAAAAGAAACCGTTGCCGTTTTTAAACCAGTGATTGATAACAGATATAGTGACTTAGCTGTTGTATCGCACAACGGAAGCCAAGTACAGGCCACATCCATTTCAACCTCACACGAAATTCTGGGATATGTAACAGCGGATGTGGACCTAGTGGCAATCGATGAAGCCCAATTTTTAGATGCTGACCTGACAGAAGTCGCCCAAACATTAGCGAATCGTGGGCACCGCGTCGTTTTAGCTGGCCTTGATCAGGATTTTCGCGGCGAGCCCTTTGGACCGATGCCGCAATTAATGGCGATTGCAGAGTTAGTGACAAAGCTTCATGCGGTTTGCTCAGTATGCGGCTCACCAGCGAGCCGAACTCAGCGCCTCATTAATGGTGAACCAGCTCTGTACGATGATCCCGTTATTAAAGTCGGAGCCTCAGAAAGCTATGAACCAAGATGCCGCCATCACCATGAAGTGCCTGGAAAACCGAATGCTTTGATGCACCAGCTAAATAAAGAAGTAAAACTATAATACCCCTTTTTGTAAGGGGTTTTTCCTTTTTTAGGATAAAATATTTTCTGCCCCTAGAGGAGATGATAATCCTAGGGGAGGTAGAAGAATAATGAAAATAGTAACAGGGTGTCTATCCGCACTTTTTTGTCTGTCCCTCCTCGGAGGATGCGGCCCCGGTGGTGCCAAGGATTCTATCTTTGAAGAAGCCGATTCTTATGGAACGCGCCTTAGCACCGAACGGCCAGATGACCTGAATGGCCGGGACTTGAGAGATGATCGGACCAATACGAACCAAAGCCCGACCTCTTATATTGATCTTAGTGATGACATGCCAACCTTAGACGATGACATGGATCAGGCCAGAGGTGTAATCGAAAGGGAAACAGATTATGAGCCAGGTCCTATCACAATCAATGGCCAAGATATGTGGGTCACTGCATATCATCAGGGCATCATGTCAGAAGAGGAACGAAGAAGAGAAGAAGCAACTCTCCATAAGCTCTTAATTAAAGCCTTGCCTCGATATTATATCGAAGTTCAATTAAGAGAAGATCGCAGATAAATGAAAAGCCAGGTCCCTCTAGTACGAAAGAGGGGGTGGCTTTTTTGTTTGGGTGGAGGGTTGATGAATTCCTGTTAAAGGGTAGGAGTTCAGTTAAATGAGGTTGAGTTCGGTTATCGGGAGTGAATTCGTTGAAACGGCAGCGGTTCGTTTATTGAATTTCTGAGTTCCGTTAAACGGCAGCGAGTTCGATTATCGGGTTTACTGAGTTCGTATAAACGGCTGAGAGTTCGGTTATCGGGTTTCTGAGTTCGTATAAATACAGTTGAGTTCGGTAAACGCTGTACTGAGTTCGGAAATAGGGTAGCTGAGTTCGGTAAAATGGAGCCGAGTTCGGTAAAACGGGTACTGAGTTCTGAAAAAAAGTGCCTGAGTCCCGAAAAACAAGTACTAAGTTCCGAAAAAAAGTGCCTGAGTCCCGAAAAACGGGTGCTGAGCTCTGAAAAAAGTCCCCGAGTCCCGAAAAACAAGTGCTGAGTTCCGAAAAAAGTGCCTGAGTCCCGAAAAACGGGTACTGAGTTCTGAAAAAAGTGCCCGAGTCCCGAAAAACAAGTACTAAGTTCCGAAAAACAGTACCCATGTTCCGAAAAAAGCACCCGCGTTACGAAAAACGAGCCAATATATAAGTAACCCAGCCCCCATTTTCAAAATCTCCGCTCCATTACAAATATTCATCGCTAACAAAATCCAATTTTATGTGATAATAGTGTAAAGGAATAACGTGTAAAAAGGAGAGGGAGAAAAATGCTGACGGATTACCATGTGCACATGCATGAAACCGGAGATTTTTCGGTCGATTATTTGAAAAAGTACATAGAAAAGGCTAAGGAAAAAGGGATTGAAGAGCTCGGAATATCGGAGCATGCCTACTTTTTCTGGGAGACGAAGGACATCCTCTCCAATCCTTGGATCGACAATCGGCGCGGGATTGATTTTAACGATTATTTACGGCTTTTTGAGGAAGCCAGGAAGCAGGATTTACAAGTCAAAATGGGAATTGAAATGGACTATACCCCTGGAAAAGAAAAAGAGATGGAGATCTTCATCAACTCTAATCCGTTCGATTATGTAATCGGTTCGGTTCACTGGATTGGGGACTGGGGGATAGACTTAGAAATTTATCGGAATGAGTATGATAAACGAGACATTTTTGAAGCATATGAGCAGTATTTTGATCAGATTGTAACGTTAGCAGAATCGAAGCTTTTTAGCTTTGTCGGCCATATTGATTTAATTAAAATTTTTAAATATAAACCAAGTGACCAAGCCTTTATCGAAAGACAATACGACCGCGCAGTGAAGGCACTTGCCGAGTCTGGGACATGTATTGAAATAAGTACGGCTGGCTTGCGCAAACCAGTGGGAGAAATCTATCCGGACCCGTTACTGTTAAAGAAATGCTATGACGCTGGGGTAGGAATTGTACTGTGCTCCGATGCCCATGCGCCGAAGCATGTCGGTTACGAATATGAGCAATCTCTGAAGCTAGCGCGCTCGGTCGGGTATGAGGAAATTCAAGTATTTACGGGGAGAAAGAAGGAAACCTATCGGCTCGGTTAATAGGTTCAAACCGGGCAAACAAGCGCTGCAGGACAGGTGGGGAATGACGATGACAATCGAAAAAGATGGAGTAAAACTAACTTTTTACCAGGAAGAATTTAAACAGAATTTAGAATATGATTTGCCTGAAGACCAAGCAAATTTTACCGGCTTGCCGTTAGAAGCCCTGGAAAAATGTAAAATTGAGGATGATCGGCATCCTGTCGTGATTCTCTATCAGAATAAACCCTCAGGATTCTTCGTCCTTCATGGCTGGGAAGGGGTAAAGCTGTATAGCGATAATAAAGATGCGATTTTGGTAAGAGCCTATTCGATTAACCCTGAATACCAGGGGAAAGGCATTGCGAAAGCATCTCTTGCTTTGCTGCCGTCCTTTGTGAAGGAAAACTTTCCGGATAAAAACGAAATCATTTTAGGGGTCAATTTTAACAACAAACACGCACAACAGGTATACTTAAAAACTGGATTTATCGATAAAGGCCATCGCATAATGGGTACAAAAGGTGAACAATTTGTATACCATTTGCCGCTTTAAAAAAGAAGCAACGCACTTCAAACTTAGTGCGTTGCTTTTTTCATTCAAAATTAAAGATCAATTGCAATGACATTAAAGATATCCGTTAGCTCTTTTAATTGGGAGATAACATGTTCTTCTGCCTGGCGGTCGACGGTTAGCATCATGATTGCATCTCCGCCTACATTGGAACGGCCCACTTGCATGGTTGCGATGTTTACATCAAATTTAGCAAGCAGGGTACCAACTCGGCCGATTGCACCAGGCTGGTCTTTATGCCGGATCAGGATCATATGGCCAGCAGGTGTAACGTCCACGCTATAATCATCGACTTTGACAATTCGTGCACCAAGACCATTCAGCAAAGTTCCAGCGACTTTTTTCAATCCAGTTTTAGTTTTAATTTCTACCGTTAATAGATTTGTGAACCCCTTGGTGGATGATGTTTTATGTTCATTTACCGTAATGCCTTTCTTCTTGGCTAGATAAGGGGCATTCACATCATTGACATGGTCACCAAGGTAACGTTTGAGCATGCCTTTAACTGTATTACGGGTAAGAGGAGCTGTATTCAAATCAGCTAATTCACCAGAATAATAAATACATACTTCTTCAATCGCCTCATCACTTAAACGGGAAACAAAGCTGCCCAATTTTTCAGAAAGGACAAAGTATGGCTCAATTTTTTTCATCACCTCAAGCGGGAGGGACGGCAGATTGACAGGGTGTTTAGCCAAGCCTCCTGTTAAGATTTCAAGTACATCCTGACATACATCGATTGCTACATTTTCCTGTGCTTCTACGGTGCTGGCTCCTAAATGCGGTGTAGCAATAACTTCTGGCAATTCAAGCAGCTTGAAATTTTGCAGAGGCTCTTCTTCAAACACGTCCAAGGCTGCACCAGCCACTTTTTTAGAAAGAATCGCTTCATATAAAGCTTCTTCATCAATAATGCCGCCCCGGGCACAGTTGATGATTTGCACGCCGTCTTTCATTTTTTGAAAGGCGTCACGATTAATAATATGTTTTGTTTCCTTCAACAAAGGTGTATGAACGGTGATAAAATCTCCTTTCTGTAAAACCTCATCGAGCGTTCCATACTCAATCCCCATTTTATCTGCTTTTTCCTCTGTTAAAAACGGATCATAGGCAATGACATTAAGCCTTAAGCCTTTTGCACGGGCAGCTACCTCGCTGCCAATGCGGCCGAGGCCGACGATGCCTAATGTTTTATTTTTTAATTCAACCCCGACAAATGATTTACGGTCCCAGCGATGATGCTCTTTTAACGCAGTAAACGCCTGTGGAATTTTTCTGGCTAATGCCATTAACATTGCAATCGTGTGCTCTGCAGCTGAATTTGTGTTTCCATCCGGTGCATTGACAACGAGAATCCCATGTTCAGTTGTAGCTTCAAGGTCAATATTATCAACGCCAACACCAGCCCGGCCGATGACTTTTAAATTGGCAGCATTTTCGATGACCTCTCTTGTAACCTGTGTTTGGCTTCTGACAAGTAAGGCATCGTACCGGCCGATAGACGCGATTAAATCTTCTTTAGAAAGACTCGTGTTGACAGTGACTTCAATGTTTTTCGATTCCCGTAAAGGCTGAAGACCTTCTTCACTTAATGGATCGCTGACCAAAATATGCAGTGTCATGATTACTTCCTCCGTTCCAAATAGATAGTCTGTGCTGCGATGGTACCTTTGCCGAAATCTCGTTTTACTCCGATTTGCTGCAATCCTAATTCTAATAAGCTAATAAATTGTAATACATCAGCAGGGGTACAATAGCCCATGTGGCCAATGCGGAATATTTTACCCTTTAAGTGATTTTGTCCGCCCGCAAAGCTCAGGCCAAATTCAGTTTTTAAAACTTTCCGAAGCTGGTCTGCTTCAAAATCCTCTGGATAGATGGCTGTAACAGTCGGTGACGCGGTGTCATCTGCAGTGAGAAGCGGCAAGTCTAAGGCCTGACAGGCTTCTCTTGTCATCTCCATCATTAACTGGTGCCGTTTATAAACGTTTTCTAATCCCTCAGTTTCTAAGAGGTTCAAGGCTTGCTCAAGTCCAAATAATAAAGATAAGGCAGGGGTAAAAGGTGTCGTATATTTAGCTAGATTATCACGGTATTTCCGTAAATCTAAGTAAAAACGCGGCTGCGGATTTTCTTCGATGACTTTCCAAGCGCGCTCACTCGCTGCAACAAATGCCAAGCCAGTCGGGAGCATAAACGCTTTTTGTGAACCGGTAACAAGGATATCGATACCCCATTCATCCATTTTTGCTTTAACACCGCCAATACAAGAAACTCCATCAACAATAAATAAGGCATCTGAAGCGGATTGAATAGCGCTCGCAATTTCTTGAATCGGGTTTAAAACACCAGTTGATGTTTCACAGTAGGTGGCAAAGACAACTTTGATAGAAGGGTGATTTTGCAGATAAGCATTTACTTGCTCCGGATCGACGGCATCGCCCCAAGGCACGTCTAATCGATGAATTTTAAGCTGATACGTTTCGCAAATCTTCGCAAATCGGTCACCGAAGGAACCTGTAACCAAAACCAATACTTCATCACCAGCCTGGGTTGTATTGACAACCGCTGTTTCTAGACCAGCCGTACCACTTCCGGCCAGTATCAATACTTCTTGCTCGGTTCCAAAAATCGGTTTTAATCTAGGATGAATTCGCTTAAGCAGTTCACTTGTTTCTTCACCTCTGTGTCCTATCATTGGCAGATTCATAGCCCGCTGAACACTAGGAGGGATTGGCGTAGGTCCTGGAATACGTAAAATCTGATGATCTGTTAACATGAATCATTCTCCTCTCATAATTCAAGACAATAGAACTAAAAAAAACCTTCCACCCCTTAAAACTAGAAGGGGCGAAAGGTTTAACTTACGCGGTACCACCCTTTTTCGCTGCTCTAAAAAAGAACAGCCTTCATTAGGTTCCAACTGATAACGGGAACGACCCGAACAGACCTACTATGTATTCAGCCTGCTTACTCCGAAGTGCTATTCATTGATAAGAACACTGGTTTCCACCACCCACCAGCTCTCTAGAAGATCTTGATACAATGAACCTGTCTTCTTCACTGTATTTGCGTTATTGCTTTACTAATGTAAATTATAATAGCAGACTAAAGGCTACTGTCAATTACTTTTTTAAAATTTTGTATATTGGTTAATTTTGCTTGGTGGTGTAATGGTTTACACTTCATTTGTGCTATGAACAGGCGGCCAAAGTCTAGTAAAAAGGTTGCCCTAAGTTCGTTATTAGGGTACTCAAATCGGTTAAATGCTGCGAGTTCGGTTAAATGGGTCTGAGTTCGTTTAAAGGGTTTCTAAGTTCGTTAAAAGGAAATTTAGTTCGTTTATAGGGCATCTGAGTTCGGTTAAACGGTTCTAAGTTCGGTAAAAGAAAGGCTGAGTTCGCTTAAATAGGTGCTGAGTCCGGTTAAATCCATCTAAGTTCTGTAAAAGGGTTCTGAGTTCTGTTAAAAAGGTGAAGATACCCTAAGTACGTGTAATTAGTTCCGAAAATCGAGTACCGAGTTCCGAAAACCGGTTACCGAGTCCCGAAAACCGGTTACCGAGTCCCGAAAAACGGTTGCGAAGTTCCGAAAACTGGTTGCAAAGTTCCGAAAACCGGTTACCAAGTTCCGAAAACCGGTTACCGAGTCCCGAAAAACGGTTACCGAGTCCCGAAAAACGGTTGCGAAGTTCCGAAAACTGGTTGCAAAGTTCCGAAAACCGGTTACCGAGTTCCGAAAACCGGTTACCGAGTTCGCGAAAACCGGTTATCAAGTTCCGATTAACGGTTGCCGTGTCCCGAAAACTCATAGCCAATTTTTTAAAAAAGGCTCATTCTTGCCATGATTCGTATATAAACCACTTTGACCTTTTAACTCACAATATAATATAATGACAATGTTATGCAGAATATGAGGTGAGTACAGTGTTTGATCGTCTACAGGCTGTTGAAGATCGCTACGATAGATTAAACGAGCTTTTAAGTGATCCGGAAATCGTGAATGATCCGAAAAAGCTGCGTGAATATTCAAAAGAACAATCTTCTATTCAAGAAACAGTAGAGGTTTATCGTCAATATAAAGAGATTAAAGAACAATATACGGATGCAAAAGCGATGCTTGAAGAAAAGCTCGATCCGGAAATGAGAGAATTGGTAAAGGAAGAAGTAGGGGAGCTCGAGGAACAATTAGAAGAGCTCGAAGCTCGTCTTAAAATTCTCTTAATCCCGAAAGATCCGAATGATGATAAAAACGTTATTATGGAGATTAGAGGGGCTGCCGGCGGGGACGAGGCTGCTTTATTTGCAGGCGACCTATACCGGATGTATAGCCGGTATGCTGAATCTCAAGGCTGGAAAATTGAAATCATTGAAGCTAGTACAACCGGTGTTGGCGGATATAAAGAAATTATCTTCATGATTAATGGACATGGAGCCTTTTCAAAGCTTAAGTATGAAAATGGAGCTCACCGTGTTCAGCGTGTGCCGGAAACCGAATCTGGCGGACGGATTCATACATCAACAGCCACTGTTGCTGTATTGCCGGAAGCTGAGGAAGTCGAAGTCGACATTCATGAAAAAGATATCCGTGTTGATACCTTCGCTTCCAGCGGTCCTGGCGGCCAAAGCGTTAACACAACGATGTCTGCTGTCCGCTTAACGCATATCCCGACGGGCATTGTGGTTTCCTGTCAGGATGAAAAGAGTCAAATTAAAAACAAAGAAAAAGCGATGAAAGTTTTACGCGCTCGGATTTATGATAAATTCCAGCAGGAAGCCCAAGCGGAGTACGACCAGCAAAGAAAATCAGCGGTTGGTACCGGAGACCGCTCTGAGCGGATCCGCACCTATAATTTCCCGCAAAACCGGGTGACGGACCATCGCATTGGGTTGACGATTCAAAAACTAGACCAAATTTTAGAAGGCCGTCTAGATGAAGTGATTGATTCTCTTGTTATGGAAGATCAATCGAAAAAGCTGGAGAATGCTGAGGCATGAGCAGAGAAAAGAAGGTAATGGAAGCCCTGGCGTGGGCTTCTTCTTTTTTAACAGAACAAGGAAGAGACGCCAACGCTGGTGAATGGCTCCTGCAGTATATTAAAAATTGGTCTAGATCGGATTTGATTTTTCATTTGCGGGAACCGTTGTCTGAAGAGGATTTTCGAGAGTTTGAAACGCTTGTCCTGGAACACGGCAAAGGGATCCCGGTTCAATATCTGATGGGATCCGCTGAATTTTACGGGAGAACCTTTTTAGTCAATTCTAACGTGTTGATACCAAGGCCAGAAACCGAAGAACTGATTGAAGGAATTTTACAGCGCACAGACCGTCTTTTTCAATCGAACCAGCCGCTAAAAGCAGTCGATATTGGTACAGGGTCTGGTGCGATTGCGATTACCTTGAAAAAGGAACGTCCTCATTGGGACGTCTGGGCGGTCGATATTTCTGGAACAGCTTTAGCGGTAGCGGAGGAAAACAGCAAAAGGCTAGATGCTAAGGTTTCCTTCGTTAAAGGGGATTTGTTAGTACCCTTCCTTGAAAATAACGAAAAGTTCGATGTGATTGTTTCAAATCCGCCTTACATTCCAGATCGAGACATTGAGGAGATGTCGGTCGTCGTCAAAGATCACGAACCTCACCTTGCTCTCTTCGCTGGCGCGGAAGGTTTAGATATTTATCAAAGACTGATCCCGCAGGCAGTTCGCTTATTAAATAAGCCCGGATGTTTAGGTCTTGAAATCGGGCATGGACAGGGAAAGGCAGTTTCGGAGATTTTCGAAAGGCTAGATGCTCGTTATGCTCCTGACGTTGTGCTGGATATCAATCAAAAAGAGCGAATGGTTTACTTAGAAAATCGATAAAAAAGCGCATCTGTTCTAACCATGGACAGATGCTCTTTTTGTTTTCTAAGGCAAAACTATCAATCTTTCAAACTGACTCTTTAAAAATTGCACCACTTTTTTTCATTTTGATAGTTTAAGATTCGAAATCTGTGTCAAGACTGTCTTAGTGAAAGGGTGGTGTATCCAATGAAAGCCAAAATTTTAGCGGGATTATATTTATTAATATTAGTAATCGGAACAGTTCTGTCTTTATATATTCCTAAAAATGAAGTAACAGCAAACGAAGCTTTAGTTATTCCAAATGAAGCGATTCGTTTAAGAATACTAGCCAATAGTGATAGTGAAAAAGATCAGGCCGTGAAACGGAAAGTAAGAGATGAAGTTAATCAGGCAATTACCGTGTGGGTTTCAGAACTAACATCACTGGAGGCTGCCAGAGATACAATTAGAGGGAACCTTCCAAAAATAGAGGAAATTGCAAAAAGAATATTAAAAGAAGAAGGACTTCATTATTCTGTGAACGTAGACTTTGAGGAGGTTCAGTTTCCGACCAAGCTTTACGGAGATTTTCTTTACTCGGCTGGCACCTATGAAGCTGTACTCATTACCCTCGGTGAAGGATCAGGTGCTAATTGGTGGTGTGTACTGTTCCCGCCTTTATGCTTTGTAGATTTTTCAAATGGAATTGCGACCTCTCCAGGTTTTGAGGAAAATGGGAAAAAAGTTGAAGCCGCTTCCGATGAGGATAAAGCTGAAGAAGAAAGTGAAAAAGCCAATGTCGTGAAAACAGTGGAAGTAGCGGACAAAGATAGCAAATCGGACAGTGAGCCGCTTTATGTCGAGGAAAAAGAGGAAGAGGTAGAATTTCGGTTCTTTTTAGTAGACTTTTTTAAATCTATTTTTTAGATTCAAATAGAATGTCAGCAGCGGAAAATGTTTCTGTGTGCTGACATTCACTTTTGTTTGCAGCCTGATTTTTTCATATTCTATCAATTTTCGGTTCTAATCACTCTCTTAAATCCATATGAATGTGACAAGAGATCAAAAAGAGGTGATAGAATATGGGATATAAATCAAGATTGGCCACAAAAGAGGATGTAGGCTTTTTAAAGCTTTTTTTAGAAAACGCTGAATTAAGTACTGAGGGTGTGGATCAATTATTTGAATACTTTATTCTTTTGGAGAACGATCAGAAAGAGTGGGTAGCCTGCCTGGGAATTGAACCATTGGGAACGGTGGGCTTAATGCGATCTTTTGTCGTGTTGCCAAAAGTAGAAGAAGAAGGCATTTTTCTCCTTTTTGAAAAAATGCTTCAGCTCGCGCAAGAAAAAAAAGTAAACCAAATCTTGCTGGCAACCAACCGCATGAGCTCGATTCCATTCCTTTCGGCCCTAGGATTTACCGCTGTGGAAAAAGAAGACTTGCCCAATGAACTTTCCCAATCTGCTCACGGCAAACAACTCCTGCAAACCCAAAACGTCACCTTCATGCGCAGATAAGGATGCACACGCGCCTGCCACGCCCCGAAATTTGTCGAATTGTGGATAAGTGGTTTTGGATGCTAGGAGAAAAGTCGGGAAAATGGGTATTATCCACAGATTTATCCACTACCTACCCACAAAATGTGGACAATTATGAGGAAAATAGAGCAAAATAAATGGTGGAAGGGTGTGAACTTATGGGGACAACTCTGTGGATTGTGGATATAAATGTGGATGAATTGTGGGAAACCCCAGAGATCAAACAAGCAGCTGATTATCTTTGTAAGGGGGAAGTGATTGCATTTCCGACCGAAACAGTCTACGGATTAGGCGCTAATGCAACAGACTCACAGGCTGTGAAAAAAATCTTTGAAGCTAAGGGGAGACCGAGCGATAATCCCCTTATTGTACATATTGCGGACCCAAAGCAAATGAAAGAATTAGTAGATGAAGTAACTCCAGTCGGGCAACAATTAATAGAAGCCTTCTGTCCAGGACCGATCTCCTTAATCTTTAAAAAGAAAGAGGGCGTGTTTTCTGAGCTCGTAACAGCCGGTTTAGATACAGTGGCTATCCGGATTCCAGAGCATCCAGTTGCATTCGCCTTGTTAAGAGCTGCCGGTGTACCGGTGGCAGCTCCAAGTGCCAATCGATCCGGCAAACCAAGTCCAACAAGTGCAGAGCATGTGATGGATGATCTGAACGGATTTATAAAAGGTGTGATTGACGGAGGAGAGACCGGTTACGGCTTGGAATCGACGGTTGTCGATTGCACCGGAGAGGTTCCTGTCATTTTAAGACCGGGAAGCATTACAGCTGATGCGATTAAAGAAGTGGTTGGCGAGGTAATCGTTGATCCAGCTCTTAAGGATGAAAAGGAAGCGCCGAGAGCACCGGGAATGAAATATCGTCATTATGCCCCTGACCATCCATTGTATTTGGTGGATGGAACCTCGGAATTGCTGCAAAGCTTTGTCAACCAATTTAAAAGAGATGGCAAACGGATAGGAGTCATCACAACCAGGGAAAATCAGGCTAAAATCGATGCGGATGCAATTATTGTCATGGGAAGTCAAGCAGATCTATCCAGTATTGCTCATTCGCTTTATGATAGTCTCCGCAAAAGCGATGTATTGGATGTGGACATCCTCCTCAGTCTCTGTTTCCCTGAAGAAGGCGTCGGACAAGCTATTATGAACCGACTGCGGAAGGCAGCGGGGAATCGGGTGTTGACCCAAGCGGATTTAGCTAAATAGCTGCTTAAAAAAAGTGGGATGTGCTGGGGTTTGAAGCTGGTGCATCCCGTGCTTTTTTGAAAAAAGCCCCTTGTGAAGTCTGCCCCCGCTACCAAGAGCAAAAAACCACCTTCCTACATATGTAAACCGCCATCTCACAAACAAACAATCCCTAAAACCAAAATAACCACAAGCACTCCCCCATCAGCACATTTTTTCAATTCCCGCGGAATCAGCCTTCTAAATGATTTCGGACATGCATATGTTAAATTAAGGCAAGTCCAAAGGGGGAAAGAGAGTGGCTACGTTTGGTGAACTCATCACATTATTAATAATGGCTTTTGCTTTAGGCATGGATGCCTTTTCCGTAGGGCTTGGGATGGGGATGATCAAGCTGAGATTAAAGCAAATCGCCTTAATTGGTGTAACAGTAGGGTTTTTTCATATATGGATGCCGTTACTCGGTATGATTACAGGACATTTTTTATCAGATACCTTTGGGCAAGTGGCAAGCTATGCAGGGGGCATTTTGTTAATTGTCTTGGGGATTCAAATGTTTTGGGCCAGCTTTCAAGCGGAAGAAACAAGCCACATCCGGCCAGTTGGAATGGGACTCATTATTTTTGCTGTAAGTGTAAGTTTAGACAGTTTTTCTGTCGGGCTGACATTAGGAATATATGGAGTTCAAACGTTGCTTGCGATTGTGTGCTTCGGCATTGTAGCAACTGTATTAACTTGGGTTGGGCTCCTGCTGGGGAGAAAGGTGCAGGGGCTGCTGGGTCAATACAGTGAAGCGTTAGGCGGCAGCATCCTTTTTGTTTTTGGCATTAAATTACTAATTCCAATTTAAAAAAGGAGCTTGGAAATCGATCCAAGCTCTTCTTCAGGAATGTGAAACACCTTATTTCACTGGAATCCAAATCTCAGAATAATAATTTGGATCGGTAGGATTATCATGCGGATACACTTCTAATTCTGGTGTTCCCGCATGTTCATAACCGCTGGAAGGAAACCATTCTGAGAAAATTTGCTTCCACACTTTTTGCATTGCATGTGGCATAGGTCCGTGAACCTCAAACACCGCCCATTTGGAAGCAGGGATTTCTAATTCTAATAACTTCTCTGGTGTATCGCCATTATAATGAACAGCAATCCAGTATTCGATCATTTGTTCTTTTGCAGCCCTTTGATCCACACATACACCCAGTAAACCGCGAATCTGACCGTTATTCAGCTTCGCTAATAAATCATTCGTTCCATTTCGGTGAACCTCATCCCACATAAATGGAATTCCCTTCGTATTCTCCTCGTTTTCCAATGAAAACTCGCGCTTGACTCCGACCGCCTTAAAACGGTCTTTTTCTAAAATTTTTACTTGCATTGGTTCGGCTCCCTTCAGACTCACCTGTATCGTCAGGCGATTATAAGATTTCAGCTTTCCGCTATACTTTCGAACCTCACTCGGGGAAATCCCGTGCTGTCTGCGAAAGGCTTTCGTGAAAGCTTCTGGAGTGTCATAGCCATACTTGTAGGCTAAATCAATCACTTTGCATTTTTGCAGTGAAAGTTCATGAGCAGCGAGCGTCAAACGCCGGCGTCTAATGTATTCACCTATAGTCAGATCAGTCAAAATGTTAAATGTTCGCTGAAAGTGAAAAGCGGAGGAATTAGCCGCCTTTGCAATATCTTCCGCCGAAATATCTTCCAGTAAATGATCTTCCATATAGTTAATCGCCTTCTGAATTGATTCAACCCATCCCATATCGCTCACTCCTTAACGTTATCCTACCTGCATTCCGAACCAGAATCCTGTCTTTCTATGCTTTGTTTCGTCAGGTATACTTGTATTTTCAAGTTTTTTAGAAAAATTCCTTTTTAAAAAAGGCAATCTTGATAAACAAACATGCGATGAATCCGATATAAAAGATAGAAATATGAAATGGTATCAGAATAGGACGTCACGCTCTACTATCGATGACATTACTGGGTTATAATGGTAGCATGAGGAGGATGAGGACATGAAACGTCTTTTGTTCGTCTGTACAGGGAATACATGTCGCAGTCCGATGGCTGCTGCAATTATGAACCAATTGGGAATTGAAGCAAAATCTGCAGGTATTTTTGCTGCTGCAGGCAGTGATGCAACACCACAAACGAAGCAGGTTTTATCTGAAAATGATATTTTATACCATCATTCATCACAACCGGTTACACCTGAAATCTTAGATTGGGCCACTCATATTTTGACCATGACTGAAAGCCATAAGGGGCACCTATTACATCGTTACCCTTCGGTCCAAAATAAGACATTTACAATAAAAGAATTTGCAGACGAAATGGGTGATGTGATCGACCCATATGGCGGAAGCGTCTATGAGTACCGCCAGACCTTTTCAGAGTTAAATGAATTATTGAAAAAAGTAGTAAAAAAATTAGAGAATGAAGCATAACGGAGGGAGACTACCTTGGGGGAACAAGTTAACTACAAATTTAGCTTACGAAAAAAATTAATTGCCTTAACAAGCATATTGGCAATTATCACTTATTCGACAAGTGCGATCTTTTTATCAGTTTTATACGAACCGATCACCAAAGCAATCCCGATGAGTGATACCACTTTCACCCTTTTAACGTTAGTATTAGGAATTATTTGGTCTGGCATATTAGCCTTTTTTGCAGCAGGCTGGATCATAAAGCCATTAAAGCATTTAGAGAAGGCTGCACTGGAAACAGCAGCAGGAAACCTTCATACCGATATCACAGTTTCTGCTTCGGACGATGAAATCCGTTCATTAGGTTTGGCCTTTCAGCAAATGTCTGCCAACCTAAGAGAAATGGTAAAAGAGGTCGGCGAGGCCGCTCAGGAAACAGGCGAAAAGGTAATAGCAATAACGTTAGAATCGGAAAGAGCAGCTTCCCAGGCGGAAAGTATCTCTCGTACGATTAGTGAGATCTCGACTGGTGCGGATAATTCAGCTTCATCGGTTCAAACCACAGCCGAATCTGTGGAAGATGTTGTAAAAATTGCAGACAACGTTCGGGAAAAAGCGCAGTCTGCAAAAGAAGTTTCTGAGAACATGGTGCAAGATTTGAAAAAGAGTACAGAAGTCATTCAATCTCTATTAAAAGGGATGGGTGAACTCTCACGCGAGAATGAACAGTCATTAAATGTCGTTAAAGAACTGGAAGATCACGCAAAAAAAATCGGACAAATTATCAAACTCGTTGGCGACATCGCAGAACAAACCAATCTCCTTGCCCTTAATGCTTCAATTGAAGCAGCTCGCGCTGGTGAGCACGGAAAAGGGTTTGCCGTTGTAGCTGAAGAAGTTCGACACCTGGCCGATGAAAGTCAGAAGGCGGTTTCCGATATTTCAAAATTGATCCAAAGTATTCAAGCTGAGGTTCGTAACGTAGTAAATCAAATTACGGCACAAGTGAAAAAAGCCGAAGAAGAGACAAACAAAGGGAATGCAACCCAAACGGCAATGGAAGAAATGGCGAGTACCATCCATGAAGTGGCCGAATCGATTCAAGCCATCTCTGATTTAGTTGAAAAGCAAATGGAACACATCCGCAACACAGCCACACAATCACAAGAAGTGGCAGCAATCGTAGAAGAGACTTCAGCCGGAGCTCAGGAAGTAGCTGCAGCTACCCAAGAGCAGGCAAGAGTCATCCAAAATGTCGAAGAAATGGCAAATGAATTAAAATTCCAAGCCGATAAACTGAAAGCAGCCATTGCAAAGTTTCACGTATAAACAAACTGCCCCCTTATCTGATTAAGGGGGTTATTCATTTTCATTCGGGGTTTGTCTTCTATCACGGATTCACTTCCCACTCACTCGGGGTTTGTCTAATGCATTTTACTGGGGACGTTTCCCTTTATAATTCTCAGAATCTATGCCAAAATAAGGCTAGAGACAATAAATAAGGAGTGAACCTTACGTGAAGGTTGTCATTGCTTCAGATCATGGCGGAATCAACTTAAGAGAAGAAATTAAATCATTATTGACTGAATTAGGGCTTGAATTTGAAGATATGGGCTGTGAATGTGAAACATCGGTGGACTATCCGGACTATGCATTGCCGGTTGCAGAAAGAGTAGCCAGCGGCGAGTTTGACAGAGGAATTTTGATTTGCGGAACTGGAATCGGAATGTCGATTTCCGCTAATAAAGTAAAGGGAATTCGCTGTGCCCTTGTCCATGACGTGTTCAGTGCCAAAGCAACCCGTCAGCATAATGACAGCAATATGCTGGCAATGGGTGAGCGTGTAATCGGACCAGGCCTCGCCCGCGAAATTGCTCGTGTCTGGCTAACGACGGAATACGAAGGCGGCCGTCATGATAAGCGGATCGGAAAAATTAAGGAATACGAAGAAAAGAACCTATAGGGTGCCAAAATGGATTGGTTAAAAACGTGCGAAGATGATTGGAGAGACATCATTCAAGACTTCGAATCCCAGGTTTCGCTGAATCAAAAGCAGATTCTCGTTATTGGCTGCAGTACCAGTGAAATTGCCGGCAAACGAATTGGAACTGCAGGAACCGAACAAGTGGCGGAAATGATTTTTAAAGAGCTTCAAAGCCTTCAGGACCGGACAAAAGTTCATCTTGCGTTTCAATGCTGTGAACATTTGAATCGCGCCATAGTAGTAGAAGAAGAAACGGCTGAAAAATTCGGATTAGAAGAAGTAACCGTCATACCAGTTCGGAAAGCGGGCGGTGCGATGGCTACCTTTGCTTATCAACACTTTAAAAATCCAGTCGTTGTAGAGTCAATCAAAGCTCACGCTGGAATTGACATCGGTGACACCTTCATAGGCATGCATCTAAAACCGGTAGTCGTTCCAATTCGGACCGAGAAAAAGCAAGTCGGCCACGCCCATGTAACATTAGCCAAAACAAGACCAAAACTCATCGGCGGCGAACGGGCCGTTTACGTCGATTCTCGAGAAAATCAATCGTGTTAAACTTTAGGCTTCCGCCATCTGGTTGGCGGGAGTTTTTTTGTAGGTGAGGTAGTGAGTTCCGAAAAACAGTGTGAGTTCGGTTAAATGGGTTTAAGTTCGTTTAAAGGGTAGCCGAGTTCGGTTAAAAAGGATTGAGTTCGTTTATCGGATTGCTGAGTTCGGTAAAACTAACTTGAGTTCGCTAAAAGGATTGCCGAGTTCGGTTAAATAGGTGCTGAGTCCGGTTAAATCGGTCTGAGTTCTGTTAACGGAAACTGAGTTCGCTTTAAATGATCAAGAATATCGAATAAAAAGAATTAATTGATAAAAACGGCTGTAAGTTTCGAAAAATACAAGCCGAATTCCGAAAAACGATGGTTGAGTTCCGAAAAACGGTGCATGAGTTCCGATAAATGAGGCTTGAGTTCCCATAAACGATAGCCGAATTCCGAAAAACGATGGCTGAGTTCCGAAAAACGGTGCATGAGTTCCGATAAATGAGGCTTAAGTTCCTATAAACGATAGCCGAATTCCGAAAAACAATACCTGAGTTCCGAAAAACCGGCGCTAAGTTCCGAAAAAAACTGATACTGATTTCCGAAAAACCATATTAATATTACAACCAAACTAAGCAGTTTTTACATAAAGTAGAAATTCCTAAAAATCATGTCGAAATAACTACTGATTACGTGATTAGAATAAGTCAAAATATAGTTAAAGCAAACTCGATAACTTTTCTAAGAATGCAGGGTGATACATAATGAGCAAAAATGTACTAGGAGCGATTTGTTTAACGGCAGCCGCCAGTATTTGGGGCGGGATGTACGTTGTCAGTAAATATTCGCTAGATCAGATTCCGCCATTTGGTTTAATGTGGCTTCGTTATTTGCTTGGGTTCGGACTGCTTTACGCAATTTTAAAAGGGACCCGACAAAAGGATACACGACCTCTTCGAAAAAAGGACTGGTTCCAATTTGCCTGGATTGGATTAATTGGCTATTTTATCTCGATTGCCGCCCAATTCTGGGGGACAAAACTCTCCAATGCAAGCATGGGGTCTTTAATTACTTCCGCATCTCCAGCATTTATTTTTATTTTTGCCTGGATCCTATTAAAAGAAAAATTGACTGTAAAAAAGCTAGCCGCTCTTATTCTCTCAACCATTGGAGTTATCATGGTTATTGGTCTGTCGCCAAGCCAAAGTCAAACTTCACTGCTGGGAAATCTGATTTTAGTCATAGCAGCGGTTACCTGGGCCCTTCTTTCGGTATTTGTCAAAATGGCGTCAGCACACCATAGTTCACTAGTCATTACAACATATGCGGTTGGATTTGGTTGGCTTTGGACAACTCCTTTCTTTATTTGGGAGGCGTTCACAGTAGGGTGGAGCTTTTCTTCGCCATTACTACTATCTTTGTCCGTTATTTACCTTGGTTTTGTTTCAACCGCGGGGGCATTTTTCTTATGGAATAAAGGCTTAGAGTTAATGGAGGCAGGGATTGGATCTTTATTTTTCTTTTTCCAGCCGCTAGTAGGGTCAATTCTGGGGTGGCTGCTGCTTAGTGAAGACCTTTCGATGAGCTTTTTAATGGGGGCCATTTTAATACTTACAGCTGTCGGAATCGCAACCTATCAGCGAACCAATCATGCAAACAACAGGATAAACTTGGAAAGAAATTAAAAAGGAGCCGCATATTGCTGCTTCTTTTTTCATAAATAAAAGCATGAGATTAGCCAAAAAAGTGGAATATGGGTAGTTCTCCCTAAAAAGTGGAAATCGAAAGGGCGGACAACTAAAAAAGTAGCTTCATATACTGGTATAGGAGAACCATCATGGATGATTGAAAGGAGATGGTAATACTGTTTATATATCCAACAGATGTCGAACGTGTGACTAGCGGATTTCGTACATCTTCGCGGCCGAACCACCATGGCGTAGATTTTGCAGAACCAGGGACACATGAAATTTATGCTACGGCTGATGGCACTGTTTCCAGGTCCTATGTATCCAGCAGCTATGGGGAGGCAATTTTTATTGTCCACGTCATCGACGGGCAAACGTGGGAGTCGGTATATGCCCACCTGCGCGAAGGCTCGAGGCGTGTAAAGGAAGGCGACCGGGTCCGGCAAGGACAGGTCATCGGAATTATGGGAAACACAGGGGACTCGTCAGGTCAACATCTACACTTTGAACTTCATAGGGGGAGATGGAATATTAATAAAACAAATGCTGTGAATCCTCTTTCATACTTACAACGGGAAGAAACGGATACTCAACGATATCGTTTAGTGACAGGTACATTTCCGAATGCAGAGTCATTCGTAGAAGCTTTAAGAAAGATGAGATCCCGATTCAATTGGGTAATCTATGAAAAGGCTGATTCTACTGATTTCAACCCTAATTATCGGATCGTGACAGGAACATTTACAGGCAAGGCCTCAGCTGACAGAGCAGCGCAGCAGGTTCGCGATGCATTTGGCTGGATTGTCTATATCCAAGAAGCTTAACATGTAACAGAATAATAGCCGCCTCGCGGCTTTTTTATTTTTTGAAAGGCTATTTTCGGAAAGATTGTAGAAAAAATGAGTACTGGGAGCAACAAAGTTTACGAAAAGAGCTTTTAAAAAAGATAATGTATCTAAATAAAAGAACTGATAGACTGGTAATCAAATAGAGTCAGATTAGGAGGCGCTGCCTATGTTTATCGTAAATGTCGAAGCAGCGATTATGAAAAATGAGAAATGGCTTGTAATACAAAGAGGTCTCAAGGAAGAACATGCTGCGGGGACCTTGTCGCTCGTAGGCGGGAAAGTCGACAGTGGCGGCATTGTTCAAGATGTGCTGGAGGAAACCATTAAGCGCGAAGTAGAAGAAGAGGTCGGAGTTACGATTACAAATAACATCCAATATGTACATAGCACTTCCTTTATTGCAGATGACAATATCCGTGTAGTTGATATTGTATTCTTATGCGAAATAAAGAAAGGTGAACCTTATCGGAAAAGTCCGGACGAAGTCGAAAATATTTATTGGCTGACAACTGAAGAAATTATGAACCACCCAGATTCTCCTCCTTGGCTCAAGGAAAGTATCAAGCGAGCGGAACAAATCACCCGGTAAGTTTTTTAAATAGAAAAAATTGAAAGAGCTTTTCAATAAATAAGACGTGGAACGGCCCTATATATTCGTGATACAATAAGGACGTCGTTTTAGAATCGAAAAATGTCTATAAGGGGGAAGTGTCAATGAGCCATATTAAAGAACAGGACTTACAAGTGTTTGAAGCGATCCAGAAAGAATTGGGCCGTCAGCGTACTAAGATCGAGTTAATTGCCTCTGAAAATTTCGTTTCAGAAGCTGTCATGGAAGCCCAAGGCTCTGTCTTAACCAATAAATATGCAGAAGGCTATCCGGCTAAGCGTTACTACGGTGGTTGTGAATATGTAGACGTTGTAGAAAATATTGCAAGAGACCGTGCCAAGCAAATTTTTGGCGCAGATCACGCGAATGTTCAGCCTCATTCTGGGGCTCAAGCAAATATGGCGGTTTACTTCACCATTTTACAGCCAGGAGATACGGTGCTGGGAATGAACCTTTCTCATGGCGGCCACTTAACACATGGCAGTCCGGTTAACTTTAGCGGAATTCAATATAATTTCGTTGAATATGGGGTAGATGAAAAAACTCATACGATTAGCTATGAAGATGTTCTGCAAAAAGCAAAAGAACATAAGCCGAAGCTAATCGTTGCGGGTGCAAGTGCATACCCTAGAGAGATTGATTTCAAAAAGTTCAGAGAGATTGCGGATGAAGTCGGAGCCTACTTAATGGTGGATATGGCTCATATTGCCGGTTTAGTGGCAGCAGGATTGCATCCAAATCCAGTTCCTTATGCTGATTTTGTCACTACCACAACTCATAAAACCCTTCGCGGACCTCGCGGCGGTATGATTCTATGTAAAGAAGAATTCGCGAAACAAATCGATAAAGCGATCTTCCCTGGAATTCAAGGCGGTCCGCTTATGCACGTAATTGCTGCCAAAGCAGTCGCATTAGGGGAAGTATTGGATGAAAGCTTTAAGGAATATGCACAAAATATTATCACCAATGCCCAAACCCTGGCAGATGCCCTTCAAAAAGAAGGCTTGACTCTAGTTTCTAGCGGAACAGACAATCACCTTTTACTAGTCGATGTTCGTTCTTTAGGTCTTACTGGTAAATTTGCTGAAAAGATTTTGGATGAAGTCGGAATCACGGTTAATAAAAACACGATTCCATTTGATCCAGAAAGTCCATTTGTAACAAGCGGAATCCGTATTGGTACAGCGGCTGTTACATCCCGCGGTTTTGGAAAAGAAGAAATGGCAGAAATTGCGTCCATTATCAGCCGTGTCTTAAAGAATAATGACGATGAAAAAGTATTAGAACAAGCAAAGCAAGACGTTTCAGCTTTGACAAGCCGCTTTACCCTTTACCCTGAAAGAGGATAGTTGGAACGAAAACCCTCAAACTCTACCTTAGAGTTTGGGGGTTATTTGGGTTCGAAAGGTTACGTGAAGGGACGGCATCCAGTTTCCTGTCAGCTACATTTTCATGACATTTTATTATCTTTATTGCTGGTTCACTTTTTTTTCTGTAAAATGAGACGAAGTGTGTAGAATATGGATAACGGGAGTTTATAGTAAGGTCCGTTACGATGAAGAAAAGGAGCGATTTTTTTGGCAAAGGTATATGTTTTCGATCATCCATTAATCCAACATAAATTAACGTACATACGAGATAAAAACACAGGAACAAAAGAATTCCGCGAGCTAGTCGATGAAGTGGCGACACTAATGGCTTTTGAAGCAACTAGAGATCTTCCGCTCGAAGAAGTAGAAATTGAAACACCCGTAAGTAAAGCTAAAGCAAAAACATTATCGGGTAAAAAATTAGGTGTTGTTCCGATTTTACGGGCTGGGATCGGCATGGTTGACGGGATATTAAAGCTGATACCAGCCGCAAAAGTGGGTCACATTGGCTTATACAGAGACCCAGAAACACTCAAGCCGGTTGAATACTATGTGAAGCTTCCTTCTGATGTGGAAGAACGTGATTTCATTGTCGTGGACCCAATGCTTGCAACAGGCGGATCTGCTGTCGAAGCATTAAACTCTTTGAAAAAACGCGGTGCTAAGCATATGAAGCTTATGTGTTTAATAGCCGCACCTGAAGGGGTAAAGGCAGTAGAGGAAGCCCATCCAGATGTAGATATTTATATTGCTGCTCTTGATGAGAGGCTAAACGATCACGGCTACATCGTACCAGGACTAGGAGACGCAGGCGACCGTTTATTCGGAACGAAGTAATTTCTAAAGGCGGAAGCAAGCGCAACGGTAATTTATAAAAGAAAGCTGGTGGAACAAATGAATCGACCAATTAAAGTAATGACGATATTTGGGACAAGACCTGAAGCTATTAAGATGGCTCCGCTAGTCCTTGAATTAAAGAAAAGACCGGAGCAATTTGAAACGATTGTAACGGTAACCGCGCAGCACCGGGAAATGCTGGATCAGGTTCTTGAGATTTTTGGGATCGAAACAGATTATGACCTGAACATCATGAAGGATCGCCAAACGTTGGTTGATATCACAACAAGAGGACTTGAGGGTCTGGATCAAATCATGAAAGAAGCCAAGCCAGATATTGTGTTGGCCCACGGTGATACAACCACGACTTTTATTTCCGCTCTTGCTGCCTATTACAACCAAATTCCTGTGGGCCATGTGGAAGCAGGTTTGCGGACCTGGAACAAATATTCGCCATACCCTGAAGAAATGAATCGTCAGCTAACCGGAGTGATGGCTGATTTGCATTTTGCTCCAACGGAAAAATCAGCTGAGAATCTGCGCAACGAAAATAAGCAAGCGGATTCTATTTTTATCACGGGTAATACAGCAATCGATGCTTTAAAAACAACCGTTAAAGAAGATTATCACCACGAAATTTTCGATAAGATCGGCTCTGACCGGTTAGTGCTTATGACCGCACACCGCCGCGAAAATCTGGGCGAAAACATGAGAAGTATGTTTAAAGCGGTTAAACGAATTGTAGAAAATCACGAAGATGTTCAAGTCGTGTACCCGGTTCACTTAAATCCGGCTGTGCGTGAAACGGCCAATGACATCTTAGGAAATGATCCGCGCATTCATTTAATTGAGCCTTTAGACGTAATTGATTTCCATAACTTCTTATCACGCAGCACCATTATTCTCACAGATTCAGGCGGAATCCAAGAAGAGGCTCCATCACTTGGCAAACCAGTGCTCGTGCTGAGAGATACAACGGAACGTCCGGAAGGAATCGAAGCAGGTACTCTCAAGCTTGCCGGGGTAGAAGAGGATACCATTTACAATCTGGCACATGAACTTTTAACAAACGAGCAAGAGTACGAAAAAATGTCAAAAGCATCAAATCCATACGGTGACGGCCAAGCCTCTGCACGAATTGCCGAAGCGATCCGTTACTATTTCAAACAAACAACAGAAAAGCCGGAATCTTTTAAGGCATAATGGTTTATGGGCGAAGACTCGATTTGGGGGTCTTCGCTTTTTTTATGGAAAACCATCATTTTTTTGGTCCTTTTTTAATAGGAGCAAATTTATGATGTAAAATTTGTCTTCTGACCGGAATACACAGCTAAAATTTTATTAGTTTAACAGGTTGTGTGTAAAAAATTAAAATAACGTGCAAAAATCGTATATAACGTGCGAAAAATCGATTTAACGTGCAAAAACATGCGATTATCGTGCAAAAACATGCGATTATCGTGCAAAAGTGAATTCTCAGGTAACATCCCATCAGTTTGATTTAAAAAAGCATATTCTTTCCAAAATAGGCAAGTCTAATTAAAAGCGATTTTTTTAAATCAATCAGCAAGAAATAGGGGTGTCCTCATGAAACGGTTTTGGCTATGCTTCATTTTCCTCAATCTATTAGCAGGAAAGCCGGTAATGGGAGTTGAGATTCCGCCATTACCAGAAGAAAACCAAGACGAAGAGAAAATTGCAATCGTGATATTAGAAAATAAAATGAGCAAAGAAGAAATTGATCATTTTTTACAAAATTACCCTAGTTTACAGGTTCGGTATTATTTTGCCGAGGCATTGAACGGCTTTTCTGTAAAAGGAAAAGTAAAGGATTTAAACCAATTAGAACAGGTCCAAGCGATATCGCTTGTTTCAGAGGTTAACCCTTATCGCGCGATGGGGGAAGAGAGCATCTCCCACATAGGCGGAGATGATGTACGTTCTTACTTCGATGCCAAGAATCAGCGTTTGACCGGAAAAGGTGTAACAGTTGGCGTTATTGACACAGGAATCGATTACACCCATCCGGACTTAAGAGGCAGCTACCGCGGAGGAAAAGATTTTGTTGATGGGGACTCGGATCCGATGGAAACCCATAGCAGGCGTGAATTAAATACATTTCACGGAACCCACGTAGCGGGAATCATTGCTGCCAACGGAAAACTTCAGGGAGTCGCACCAGAAGCGAAAATAGTTGCCTATCGTGCTTTAGGACCAGGTGGATTTGGGACAACAGAGCAAGTGATTGCTGCGATCGAGCAAGCGATTAAAGATAAGGTCGACGTCCTTAATTTATCATTGGGAAGCAGTGTAAATGGACCAGATTTACCTGTCAGCCTAGCTTTAAATGAAGCGGTGAAAAAAGGAATTGTTGCGGTAACCTCCAATGGAAACACAGGCCCAAACCGCTGGACAGTAGGTTCACCAGGAACTGCTTCAAAAGCTATATCGGTAGGGGCTTCTACCCCTCCGCTAAAAATTCCGGTCCTTACATACGGAACAGAAAAGAAAGAAATCACATTGCAGCCGTTAATCGATTCTGAAAGATGGACAATTGAAAAAACGTATGAACTAATTGATGGCGGATTAGGCAAACCAAAAGATTTGGAAGATGCTTTTGGTAAAATTGCTATTATTGAAAGAGGGGAAATCACCTTTACTGAAAAGGTTAAAAACGCCGAGGAAAAGGGAGCGGAAGGCGTTATCATTTACAACAATACCGACGGCTCCTTTGTCGGAAATCTGGAGGAAGAACTAACGATTCCCGTAGCGTCGATTTCGAAGAAGGAAGGGAAATCCCTCTTAAAGGCGATGAAGAATGGTGAAAATCTGGGGCACATGTCTTTTAAAGAAGAAGAGGATGTCCTTGCCGATTTTAGCTCACGCGGACCGGTTACAGCTACTTGGGATATAAAGCCGGATGTCGTAGCTCCAGGCGTGGCGATCAATAGCACGGTTCCGGAAGGATACTTATCTTTACAAGGGACAAGCATGGCAGCACCGCATGTGGCAGGAGCATGTGCCCTATTATTGCAAGCCCATCCGGATTGGACCCCTGAACAAGTAAAGGCAGCCCTCATGAATACGGCTAAGATTTTAACCAAAAATGACGGGGACAGTTATCATACCTTTGAACAGGGAGCAGGCCGGATACAGCTGCCCGAGGCGATTCATACCGAAACCTTAGTTCTGCCGGGTTCACTAGTACTCGGTAAATATACAGACATGAAGGGTCTTGAAACACGATCAGCTCATTTACAAATTCAAAATGTCGGCGAAAACGATATGACATACAGCTTTTCCGTGCCCGGTCATAGCGACGTCATCCGCTGGCAGCTGCCTCAGTCGTTTGAGTTAAAGCCGGGAGAAGAAAAAGAAGTATCGATTTCAATGACCTTACTCGAGCCAAATGACGAATCCCTTTATGACGGTTATTTGGAGTTAAACGCCGGCAAGCAGGTCATATCGATTC